>NZ_CAWUDO010000026.1:0-92839 GCF_963920935.1 Nostoc sp. CCY 9925
TTCGTGGCAGTGCGGCATCAGCATTGGGCAACCTGGGAGAGGCGGCTACCAAGTATATCCCTGACATCCTTAACTTCCTCAAGGATGAAAAGGTTGACTCAAATCTTCGTGGCAGTGCGGCTGAGGCATTGGAAAATATAAAACAACTCAAGTTGGAAGAGGTTGTTGTAGTTTTGAATTATGCCTATGAACCAAACCAGTCAAGCCTTAAATCAGACGGAAATTTTGAATATTGGCGGTTTTTGACTTATTTCCTGAGTGGTGGCAATGATGAAGTAAAAACGCTACTCACATGGGTAGGCAGACCAGATAGAAAAGCAGTTCCTCCTAAACTTACCCACGAACAGGGCAAGAAAACACTAGAGGTTTTTCTCAAAGCCTGGGAACCTAGTCAGGAGTTCACAGAATTAAGTGAAGACTTAGCCAAGCAAATTTCCGAAGTTGCCACTAACAAAAACGTGCCTTGGAAATTAGATAATCTTCTCTTACTGCAAAGCCATTACAACAACCTCAAACAAGTCAACTCCACCCATGCGAATGCGGTGCAGTCAGTTATAGATAATCTGGAGGTGTGGCGATGGTTTGTCCGCGGCAGAAATACTATCCTCATCCATGCTGCCTTGTGGCTAGCCCTCATCTTTGCCTACCCCAAATTTCCCCAAGTCCAAGCCATCTTTTTTTGGAACCCGTGGGTACGCCGAATTTTTGGTATCGGCTATGTCGGCTTTCTCCTCGCCTGGGTTCCGTTCCTGCGCCGCAAACTGTTTGAGCCGTTCCAGCCTTCTCTATTAGCCGATGCAGGCTTAGATAACTTTAATGACCAATCATACTTCCCAGAGTCCAGAGTCAAAATTCCCGCCTCCGAAGAAATCCTCCCAGTCACCGCAGCATTACCCAGTATCAAAGGGCAAATTGTCTTAGAAGGCGATTCTGGTTTAGGCAAGTCGATGTTTTTGCGCCATCTGGTCAAAAACTCCCAGCAAATTCTTGTCTATCTCCCCGCCCAAAAGTGTCATAAAGGCGTAATTGAAGCCATCCAAGACAAGCTACACGGCCAAGCCCAAGATGCCGACTTCTTAAAAAACCTGATTTACAGTGGTGCAATTGACATCTGCATCGACGGACTCAACGAAGTCACCGCCGAAACCCGCGCCAAAATCTGCCAGTTTGTCGAAAGCTATTTCCGGGGCAACATTATAATGACTACCCAGCCCCTAGAGTGGACGCCCCCCTCAACAGCCAAAACCTACTACTTGCAGCCCCTCGAACAACAACAAATTCAAGAGTTTTTGATCTCCCGTCAGCCGCGACTTCCCCAAGATGCCAAAATTCAAGGTGCTGATTATGCCCAAGCTTGCACCAATTATTTAAAAGAAGTCCTCAATAACCAGCAATCCCAAGAAGAGTTAGATGCTGTCCGCCGAATTCTTTCCAATCCAATGGATTTAACAGTGGTAGCGCTGATGTTATCACAAGGCAAACACCCAAACTTGTTTCGCCTGCAAGAACAGCAATACAATTTAATGGCGGCAGAATACCTCAAAGAATGGAATCAAGAATTTCCCTTAAAGAAATTCTCCGCCGCTGTCTACCAAATGCGACTCGAAGACAAACAAGCCTTACCCGCAGATGAATTTTACCAAGTTGCTATGTCTTTAGAAGACGAAAAATACAAAATGGTAGTCAGCCGTCAGTGGCAAGATGAAAAAGGCGAAGCCAAGAAAGAATGGAACTTCCGCCACGATAAAATCATGGATTTCTTCTTAGTGCAAAACTTTCTGGGTGAAACTGATGCCGCCGAAGGACTATTAGTTGATAGAATGGGCGACCCCCGATTTCGTGGCGTTTACTTCCTGCTAGCAACCTTACTTGAGATAGATGCAGCCAAAAAATTGCGGGAAGAATTGATTCAATACGCCGCCGACACCAAAGACAATACGGTGAGTAATACTTTTGTACAGTTGTTAAGGACAAGGTAATGAGGCAAGGGGCAAGGGGCAAGGGGCAAGGGGCAATGGGCAAGGGGTAAGGGGCAATGGGCAAGGGGCAATGGGGCAATGGGGTAATACGGTTCAGTTAAGGGGTAATTGTACAAAATTGTGGGTTTTACCAGACGCGATAAATCGCCGTCTCTACAAGTGTTTTGGTCTTATACCATTTCACGAAAATTCTTTCTCCCCTGCTCCCTGCTCCCCTGCCGCCTATTTGTATCAATCTATAAGACTAGTATTTGATTTCGTGAAAAAACTCAGTACACCTTGAGCCGTCTTTTTTACTATTACCTATTGCCTATTGCCTATTGCCTATTGCCTATTACTTTCAGAGAATGTTAGGAGCGATCGCGGGTGTTGTTATCTTGCCAACTATTATCCTTGGTGTTAATGTGACCACTGTTACTACTTTTAGTCTGAAGAATGTTGTCACTAACTATTACACCCATAATACCAAAATTGATGCACATATCTGCGTGCAATCTGGCACAAGTGCGATCGCCACAGATATCCGCGTGTTTATTTGACGCCTCAAATCTCTTTAAAGTTGATTTTATATAGCTTTTGTCTGATGCTCGCCGAGCAAGTTTACAAGAATAAATGGTGATTTTTCAACAAAAAATTACTCTAACAACACTTTGCATACTTTGAAATTCATCTCGAATATAGAGAATATATAGCCAATTTTATTTTTTAATCAATGTTTTTAGTTAGTTTTAAATTCTGGATTCAAGTCCGTAATGTTGGCAATCGTGAATTAGTGGTAAACTGGACACCATAAACTAGAATTCTATCTGAAGGTTAATTATGTATAAATAAATTATTTACTATTTAATTAAATAATTTCATCATAAGTTAGAGGCAAAAAGGTTGATTTTGTATTCAAGAAACTTGAGGATATGCAAAAGGCACATCTCGGGGAGTGTGACTACTTGAAAATATATGCTAAATAATACCTTTGGTAATTGATTTGTCAGTATTTAAGATGGTAATATCACGATACAGTTGATTTTGAGTTGATTATTTTCAATAATTGATTTTTAATGTATCGAAGAGGGAAATTCATTAGTCTTGCCAATGAGTAGATTAGCGGTGTAAAAGGGCTATGTGTCTGGGTATCTAGACTTGATACCAATAAATTCATGAGGTTACATAGGAGTGAATAACCATGAGCAACTTAACATCTCCACAAACCGAAGTTCAAAAAACAAAGAAGAAAAGTTTAGTTGCAGATAAAAAAGCTCGAACTACAGATGATATTGTGCGTATTTATCTGCAAGAGATCGGGCGTGTAGATTTGTTGACTCGTGAGCAAGAAGTTATTTTTGCCCAACAAGTGCAGCAGATGATGAATTTAGTAGTAGCTAAAGAAGAATTGGCTGTGAAACTAAAGCATGAACCCACGCTGCAAGAATGGGCAGACCAAATGAACTTGAGTGTTCAGGAGTTGGAGCAACAGCTAAATACAGGACAGCAAGCCAAGCAGAAAATGATTCAAGCTAACCTCAGGTTAGTGGTAGCTGTGGCGAAAAAATACCAGCACCGCAACTTAGAATTTATGGATTTAATCCAAGAGGGGACTTTGGGTTTAGAACGAGGGGTAGATAAATTCGATCCTGCTCTTGGTTATAAGTTTTCTACCTATGCTTACTGGTGGATTCGTCAAGGAATCACACGAGCGATCGCTCAACAAGGACGTACAATTAGACTACCAATTCACATCTTTGAAAAACTGAATAAAATTAAGCGGGTACAGCGAGAATTATCTCAACAGTTAGGTCGCGTTCCCAGTACTGCTGAAATTGCCGAAGCTTTGTCTTTGACACCCAGCCAAATTCGTGAGTGTTTGTTTTTAGCGCGTCAGCCATTTTCGCTAGAAGCACGAGTTGGCGAACAACAGGATACAGAATTGCAAGACATATTGCAAGATGACGGACTTTCTCCCGAAGATTACGCCACTGAAGAATCCTTGCACCATGACTTACAAAACTTATTGTCAAAGCTATCTCCCCAGCAACGAGAAATATTAACCTTGCGTTTTGGGCTGACAGATGGACATGAACTTTCTTTAGCACAAATTGGCGATCGCATGGGTATTAGTCGAGAACGCGTGCGTCAGATAGAACAAAAAGCTCTGAGTCTTCTGAGGCGTCAAAAGGAACAAGTACGTAGTTATCTAGCTAGCTGAGATTGTTTTCGGGGTAGAATTCAGAATTCTGAATTCTGAATTCTTATAAGAAACCTATTTCAAAAAAATTTCATATGAGCAGTTCACAAACAGTACAACAATTGCAGGCGCAATGGGTAACGCCAGAAAACTTTTCGCCTTACGGACAGGTAATTTTTGCGAGTCAAGACGGCAAAGCTTATGATACTGAAGATGCCAACTTAAACTTGCAAAATGGAATTCCGCGATTTTATATCATGCGGTTGGATAAAAGGGGGCGAAAGTTTCATAAAATTACTCGCCACGTGCAATGTACTCAATGTTTGGGTTCTTTGGCAGGAAAAGATTGGTTAATGGCAGTTTGTCCGCCAAATAATGATGTGAATCAACCAGCGTTAGAAAAAATCGCTGCTTTCCGCATTCCCGGAAATTGTTTTATTAAATTACATCAGGGAACTTGGCACGCTGGGCCATATTTTGAACATGAAACAGTGGATTTTTATAATTTAGAACTAGCTGATACAAATGTGGTAGATCATTTCACCCATGATTTTCTCAATAGTCATCAGTTAGAGTTTGAAATGGTCTAACAGGCTGAGGTTTTGTGTAACAGTCTTAAGGTAAATTGAAAGAGTGGAAATCTAACCACTAAAAATTGAAGGGCAGATACAGTGGTAACGTCCATCGCTCTCAAAGCAAGATTGTCGCCATGAACAACTCAACCCCATTAGATGATAATAAAACTCTCCCCAAGAAAAAAGGTCGGTCGCTTCCTCCAAAGCTGATTATTTGGCTGGGGATGTTTGTTTGGACAACGCTTTGGCGGATAATGATGTCAAAGCTGGCTCCTACCAATAAATCGGGAGCATATATTCGTCCTAATAGCCAGTTTCGCAACTTCATCGGCACGGAAGAGGGGAATCCTTACCAACCAGCAGCTGGGCGCTATAGACTTTATGTTGGGTTGGGTTGTCCTTGGGCGCACCGAACTTTAGTAGTGCGATCGCTCAAAAAACTTGAAGCGGTAATATCAGTATGTATCGTCTCTCCTTCTCCCATCGAAGGCGGTTGGGTATTCAACGAAGAAGAACTAGGTTGTCGCACACTAGTTGAATTTTATCAGCGAGTAGAACCAGGCTACAGCGGACGCGTTACAGTTCCAATCCTGTGGGATAATCAAACAAAAACCATCGTCAACAATGAGAGTTCAGAAATTATTGTCATGCTCAACTCTCAATTTAACGAGTTCGCCAACAACCCAACATTGGATCTTTATCCAGAAGAACTCAAAGAAAAAATTGACTGGTGGAATGAGAAGATTTACCACGCGGTAAATAACGGCGTGTATCGCTGCGGCTTCGCCCAGAGTCAAGAAGCATACAATCAAGCCTGTAATGAAGTGTTCGCAACTCTCGATGAGATTGACACTGCATTGCAAACTAATCGATATCTCTGTGGTGATAATCTTACACTTGCAGATGTGCGTTTATTTACCACGTTATTTCGCTTTGATAGCGTCTATTACAGCTTATTTAAGTGTAATCGGCGACGCATTCGAGACTATGAAAATCTGGGAACTTACTTAAGAGATTTATATCAGCTTCCAGGTGTTGCTGACACCTGCGACGTAGAAACAGTCAAACGCGACTACTACGGTAACTTGTTTCCACTCAACCCCGGTGGAATTATTCCCGATGGCCCTGATATGTCCTATCTTAATCAACCACATAATCGCGATCGCATCAGCAAAGTGAATGCTTTATAAGCTACATTGAGAAAAATACCTCGATGGCTGCATAACAAAGTTGGTGCGATGTGAACCAAATGAATCGAGTTGCAATTATCGGTGGAACTCATGGTAATGAGTTTACAGGGGCTTATTTAATCCAAAAATTTGCCCAGTTTCCCGAATTGATTACTAGATCGAGTTTTGAGACAGTTACTCTATTAGCAAATCCTCAGTCCTTTGCAGCAACAAGGCGATATTTAGACAAGGATTTAAACCGCTGTTTTCTCAGACAAGATTTACAAAATCCGACTCTTAATAGTTACGAAGAATTGCAAGCTAAATCAATTCAAAGTAGTTTAGCATCAAATGGGGATAAACAAGCGGATTTCATCTTAGATTTGCATAGCACTACAGCTAATATGGGTCTGACAATTATTTTGGTAAACACTCATCCATTTAACTTAAAGCTGGCTGCTTATCTGAGCAAAATAAACCCTTTAGTTAAAGTTTATTACTGCTATTTTAAATCAGTTGAAGAAAATCCATTTGTAAATTCTCTGTGTGAATTAGGCTTTGCGATGGAGGTTGGTCCCATTGCCCAAGGTGTCTTAAAAGCATCGTTGTTCCAACAAACCGAGGAACTGATTCATGTGGTTCTAGACTATCTCGAACAATTTAACCAGGGTGAAATTCCAACAACTAATGAAACATTAACTATCTATCACCACTTATCTGTTGTAGACTACCCCAAAAAACAGGATGGTACAATCTTTGGCATGATTCATCCACAGCTTCAAGACAAAGATTACCAAGCCTTGAATCCAGGAGATCCAATGTTTCTCACATTTGATAACAAAACAATTGTTTATCAAGGGGAATCTACGGTTTGGCCTGTTTTTATTAATGAGGCAGCTTACTACGAAAAAGGAATAGCAATGGCTTTTACTCACAAACAGCAATTAAAAATTTAATTGTTCAGCAATTTGTTTGTTGGGGAAGCACTCTTCTATCCATCATAAAAACTATCCACTCTGATCTCCCGCCAAATATCAGAAGGTTGCCAGCCTGAGTTACCAACAGATTGAACTAAAGGATTGTCGCGTACTGGAATATAATTAGGTTCTTTATACTCCTCACTGATTACTCCATACTCCGAATTAATTAGTGGTTTCTCTTCAACCACACCTTCGGATAAATCAACGGTTTCACCTAGAAGAAGCAGATCTTCAGCTTCTTCCATTTCCTTCATTTTCTTCAGAGTTAGCTTTTCAGACTTTTTGATGATTTTCATATATTCTCAAGGTTTGGAAAAGAGGTCATAAAAAAAAGAGAATCTGGGCGTTGATTCTTTGAGAGGCGGATGTAGCCTTTCAACAAGGTTCAGCCAGATCTATAAGATGCTGTGATAGAGTTGAGTACTGAACAATTGGACAGAATAATTACAATACACCAAATTTGTGGAAAATACGAGTACTCGGCTGAAGAATTTATAACAAGAAGTGTGCGATTTGCAGCCCGCACATCACAGTCTCATTATCTGTAGGCGTCTTATGGCGAATTAGTATTACTTTCCTATAGGTGTAGCCTTAGTTGAGCTAAGTTAATGAACGATTCGCGAATTTGGGAATTCGGAGTTGGAGTGGCTTCAAAGTACACCACTCCAAGCGCTTCAACCATTTGATGATTATATTCCTCTGCTTCGTCTGGCGATCGCAACGATTGTTTATTCCAAGATGGAAAAATGCTCCCTTTGCGTGTTAGCAAAGCGGGACCGTAGCCCGGCAAATCCATATTCTTAATCAGCAACGCCATTCACTTAAGTTAATCTTAAATTCTCAGCAGATAAATGCTTTGCATTACGTCGAGGACAAACTCATTTTGTCGAAAACATCCATGATGGTTTGTGTTGCAAGCATATCCTTGTTTCGTGTCTAAGTACTACAGTATGTATTCCAATGGTTACTCACGATAAAACTTGTGCAGATGCCGCTTTGTATCAGGCAAAAGCACAAGGACGCGATCGCATTTAGGGCATCCAGAATAGCCAAAGTATTGCTGAGTGCGGACTGTTGAGCGTTTCAATGGTCTGCTCGTTAGTCCAATCCTTGGCGAATAAAAACTAATACCAATTCAATTAATGATTGCAACACATCCTTGGCTAAAGACGCGATGAATCGCGTCTCTACAGATGGTCTATTTGTCGCATTCTTTTTTCCAATTGGTATAACTTTTAATTTATGACTCCGGAAAGTGGGTGCAGTATTGTTAAATGAAAGCTATGCCTGGTTTCAATTTTCAGATATCTTTCTTGTAAGGGTTGCCACTGCTGCCAGGATTGGTAACGATTTTCAGTTAACAAACTAGCAAGAGTAGGTAGCTGAGTTTGAATTTCTGACTTGAAGACACCTTCCAGCCACTCACCTAAAACCGCAGTATCTTGCATGATACCCAAAATTTCTTGGATATTTTTGACTTCTGTCATATAAGCCTCGAAAGACTCGCCATATAAATCCGTAAATAACTCCATCTGATAGCGTATACGTTTAGCTTCTTTTCGCAAACTATGTAGAATTTCGCCTTCGGTTGTCAGTTGGTGTTCTATCTTTTCTCGTTCCCAGTTTTTCTGGACTTTCAACTCTGATTCCACAAATTCCGTGCCAATTAGCCAACCTGGATGCAGTAAGAAATTACTCACTTCCGGTAAAAGTAAATCTGGTAATACTTGCTGGATAGTAACAGATGCTAAAGGTTGATAACTGGGTTTCTCCAGCCACTTTTGGGACGCTTCTTTCAAAGACTTGTAAGACTCATCCTTTAACGTTTTCTGCACACTCAAGAGTACGTCTTCACGTTGTTTAGCCAAAGCTGCAAAAGCTGTTTGCAGTAATTCTTGTTCTTTGCGAGGTAAATTTGGTTTGTAATTGTTTTCCAAACTTTCTTTGAGTACGTCTAAATCTCTCAGACTACCAAGACGACGAGCTATTTTTCCGATATTCTTATCGCTGACTGGTTTGGGCAAATCTACCGCTATCCCAAACCTAGTTACAGCCGTGCGGAGACGACGCATTCCAACTCGCATTTGGTGAAGTGCTTCTGGATCTTCATCTTTCTTCACTGATTTTTCCCACTTCAAGCTTTTCTTAAAGTGTTTTTGAATCGCTTGGTAGGCGTAGTCCCCTAGAGTTTTTACCGTGGGTTGTGTGGCTAATTTCATAATTAATCTTAATGAGACACCTAATCAGGTTATTGCATAATAACATTAGTTAAAAAATTGCACCTGCTTTTGATATTTTTATTAAAAAATACTTTTAACTTATTATTCTACTTATTAAATATTGATATTTTTATCAAAAATACCAATATCTATCGAATGTAGAACCAGCAGATTATCCTTATAATTTGATATCAATGATAAGTAGCTGGGCGAAATTAAATACAAAATGTCATTGCGAACGAAGTCAAGCAATCTCAGTCTTTGCAATTGCTTCACTTCGTACCCTTCGGGAACACCAAGAGCGAACGCAATGATGAACTATCTTATATTTATTTAGATCCATCTACTTAATGTTTAGATATTTTCTAGAGATGTTAAATTATACATTATAGGAACACGAGCAATATTTTCGCAAATATATAGATGATTCAAAATGTCCGATTCACAGTTGCTTAATCAAGTTTTATTGACTTTTGTAGATACTTTTAAAGAACACATACAACAATTATCAGCGGTGCTATTAACACAGCAGAAGTATTTGTGGTTGGGGTCAGATGAAAGTTCCACCATTGAACGTTTGTCTTTAGTTAATGCTGATAAATTTACGGATCATCAACAATTTAGAGTAGCAGAATTTATCAACTTACCTGCACCAGAAGACGAGGAAATTGATATAGAAGGACTGGCTTATAGTGATTATTACTTATGGTTTGTTGGTTCTCACAGCTACAAACGCAAAAAACCAAAACCCGACAATACTGATACCAAAAACCTGAAAAGGCTAGCAAAAATTGAATCAGAACCCAACCGTTACCTCTTAGGACGGATTCCTTTAATAGACGGGAAGTTATTCTCATCTTGCCCACACCCCCAAAAGCCAGATATGCAGTTAAATGCTGCTAAGTTAGAGGTCACAAACCAGGGTAATTTACTAATGACAGCTTTGGCAGAAGACTCTCATTTAGGGTCATTTATTAAAGCAGCAATTCCCGGAAAAGATAATGGCTTTGATATTGAAGGCATAGGTATTTATCAAAATCGAATTTTTCTGGGTTTGCGCGGCCCTGTATTGCGGGGTTGGGCTGTGGTGCTGGAAATAGAGTTAGAAGATTCTAGTCCTGGACTTTTGAAACTAAAGCAAATTGGGGAATTGAAGGAGTTATATAAAAAGCATTTTATCTGGTTGAATGGTTTAGGAATTCGGGATTTGTGTGTAGATGACAAAGACTTATTGATTTTAGCCGGGCCAACGATGGATTTAGATGGTCCCGTGCAAGTTTATCGCTGGATAAACGGTGTAAATTTACGAGAAAATGTCTTCAGTAATCCAAATTTGGTACAAGATATCCCCTATGGAAATCGGGAAGAACATGCTGAAGGAATTACACTTTTTCAGGAGATCGCTGGCGTACCTTCGGTCTTAGTAGTTTACGACTCTCCAGCAAAAAATAGGCTGGTGGGTGATGCTGGTGTAATGGCAGATGTGTTTGGGCTGGGGTAATATCAATTTTGGATTGTTAAAGATTGGTAGAGATTGCTTGTACGGGACAGCTGGGAATACACTGTTCGCAGACAATACAACGCGATCGCGTGAATGTTAACTTATATGTTTCTGGGTTCAGAGTCAGGGCTTCCGTAGGACAAACCCCAGTACACAAGCCACAGTGGACACAGACATCTGGATCGATGGCAATTTCACCTAAAGTATGAGAAACATTAACATGGCGCGATCGCATCCACTCTATCGCCGCATCCAATTGATCGATATCTCCCGATAGTTCTAATACCAATTTGCCAATTTGATTTGGGGCAACTTGGGCACGGATAATATTGGCAGCAACATTGAACTCTTTAGCCAGTACATAAGTTACTGGCATTTGTACGGCGCGTTTGGGGAAGGTGAGGGTTACTCGTTTTTTCACAGGTTTAGCAGAGGCTTTTTTCTGTTGTAGCGTACTCAGAGCTTTATGACTTCAAAGCTTATTAAGTACTTTGAAGATACTACATATTTTTCTTTCTTCGTCATCTACCATAAGATATATAATTATACTAATTTTAGATAAACATTTGATAATCAAATCTAGTTTTTCTGTGTTGCTTCAAGCTCGATATGAAAGATAATTTTAGTATCGTATTTCGTTCTTTAACCCAACTTATTTTGATTATAAACAATTACCAAAGCACGACATTTCACCATTTTCTAAAATCTTTGCAATAGATAAATAGACTGTAGGGATGTATAGATGTACACCCCTACTTAATCAGGTATTTCCTAAAATGGTATTACAGTAGAAGAATCCAGAGGTTACCATCAAGTTAACCTTGGCGAAACACTTCTTACAGGCATTATATTTGCTGCTCAGTAAGCAGGTAGAAAAGATTCCACTGAAAATAAATCAATATTGATTGATATTTATTAATGAGTATTAGCCTAAAAGATAAAACTTGTCGAAAATGCTTTAAAATTCAAAGTTGATATTAATTATTTTGCTATTTAAATTTTCGCTGGTTATACAAATTGGAAAAAAGAACGCGACAGATACATACTCCCAAACCTTTCTTCTGTCTAGCTTTCTGAATTTTGAATTTTGAATTTTGAATTGGTATTATTTTTTCTATCCACTCCTGTTGGGAAAGCTTTTAAAATGAAAATTTTAGTTGTAGAGGATGATGAGTTCAATGCCTATGCACTCACTTCCGTTTTAACTAACCAAAACTATGCTGTTGAAGTTGCCAATGATGGTGATGTTGCTTGGGATTTCATCCAAACTTGTAATTTTGATTTAATACTTTTGGATGTCATGTTGCCCAAGTTGGATGGCATTAGCCTTTGTCGGCAGATCCGGTCTCATGGTCTGCAAGTCCCAATACTATTATTGACAGGGCGTGATAGTAGTCATGAAAAAGCGATCGGATTAGATGCAGGCGCAGATGACTATGTAGTTAAACCCTTTGACCAAGAGGAGTTAGTTGCTCGCGTCAGGGCCTTATTGCGTCGTGGAAGCGTAACTTTGCAACCTATCCTAGAGCGTGGTAATTTGCGCCTAGACCCTAGCAGCTGCGAAGTCAACTATGCTGGAAATCTGCTGCCACTCACCCCAAAAGAGTATGCTCTATTGGAACTATTTTTGCGAAATAGTCAGCGGGTATTTAGCTGCAGCATGATTTTAGAACATCTTTGGTCTTATGAAGATACTCCACAAGAAGAAGCTGTTCGCACCCATATCAAAGGGTTACGACACAAACTCAAAGCCGCAGGAGCGCCCAGTGATTTCATTGAAACAGTTTATGGTATCGGTTATCGTTTGAAACTACTCGAAGAGGGAGCAGGGAATGGGGAGCAGAGGGGCAGAGGGGTAGGGAGAGCAGGGGAAGCAGAGGAAGCAGGGGAAGAATTCCTAATTCCTAATTCCTCAGAGGCTAAACGCCCCGCTTCCGCTAACAGCACTCCCAATGGAACGCTAAGAGCGAACAAGTCGGCAAAGCCGCCCAACGCAGTGGCTCCCCAATACCCAATCCCTAGCCCCCAACCACAGCAACAAACATTAATGGCAGTTGCGGAAATTTGGCAACGATTTCAAAAGCGGGTGGACGAGCAGGTGAGGATGCTGGAGCAAGCGATCGCTGCTTTAAACCAAAATACTCCAAATCCTGAATTTCAAAGCCTTGCAGCCAAAGAGGCGCATACCTTGGCAGGATCTTTAGGTACTTTTGGCTTGTCTCTTGGCTCAAAATGGGCACGGAATATTGAGTTGCTACTCAGTTCTAGTCAAACTTTGAATAGATCTCAAATCAACAACCTGGAAACTTGGGTAAAGTTATTGCGTCGAGAAATTGAGGAAAAGAATGCAGCGGTAATATCTGCACCACCGACTATCCAGGTATTAGAAACTGCGACGCCGACGCCAGAAAATTCCTCGGACACAGAAACTAAAATATTGGTTGTGGACGACGATCCGCAAATTCAGGCATTGTTGCAAACCTTACTTAGTCCTTGGGGATTCAAAGCGATCGCTCTTGAAGATCCGCGTCAGTTTTGGGAAACCCTGCAAGCAGTTGCACCAGATCTACTAATTTTAGATCTGGAACTACCATTTACCAATGGTATTGAGCTTTGCCAAGTAGTACGCAACGATCCACACTGGAGTGAGTTACCCATCGTCTTCCTCACAGTGCATAACGACGCCGAAATAGTAAATCAGGTGTTTAGCGTTGGTGCTGATGACTTTGTTAGCAAGCCCATTATCGGGCCAGAACTAGTAACCCGAATTGTCAATCGTTTAGAACGGGTAAAATTGCGGCAACGTGTAGCCCAAAAGAGCAAGGAAGCCGGAAAAGCAAAACAAGAAAATACTACTACTCCCTCATCTCCCCAGTCCCCAGTCGCCAATCTCCAAGCGATCAACGAACTTGAATTGAGAGTAGCAGAGCGCACTGCTGAGTTAATTACCGTGAATCGACAGTTGCAGTCACAACTTGATGAACGTCAGCGGACACAGGAAGAATTACGGTTTTCTCAAGCCCGATTTGCACGCATCTTAGATATTGCTGATGATGCAATTATTTCCATTAACGGTTTCCAATGCATCACATTGTTTAATCAAGGAGCAGAGAAAATTTTCGGCTACTCTGCCCAAGAAGTAATTGGACAAAAACTTGACTTACTCTTGCCGCAGCGCTTTTACGAGGTGCATCGCCAGCATGTAGCTGACTTTGGCAAATCTCCTAATCTTGCCCGCCGCATGGGAGAACGGCGTGAAATATATGGTCGCCGCAAGGATGGCACTGAATTTCCAGCAGAGGCTTCCATCTCCAAAATCGACATGGCTGACGAAATATTTTATACAGTTATATTGCGTGATGTAACTGAACGCAAGCAAATCGAACGTATGAAAGATGAGTTTATTTCTGTGGTCAGCCATGAACTCCGCACACCTTTAACTTCAATTCATGGCTCTCTAGGAATGCTAGCCAGTGGTTTGCTACCGACGGACTCAGAACAGGGAAAACGCCTGCTACAAATTGCGACTGATAGTACTGAACGCTTAGTACGCTTAATCAACGACATCCTAGATATTGAGCGCATCGAGTCGGGTAAGGCGAAAATGGAGCCAGAGGTTTGCAATATGGTTGACTTAATCACTCAAGCTGTAAATGTCATGCAGCCTCTGGCTGATAAAGCAGGAGTGAAGCTAGTAATTTCGGATGTCTCCGGTCAAGTATGGGCAGATGGCGATCGCATTGTTCAGACCCTGACTAATCTCTTGAGTAACGCTATTAAATTTTCGTCTCCTGGATCTACGGTTTGGTTGCAAGTCCAACAACAAGGAGATGAAGTTTTATTAACAGTCAAAGACAATGGACGCGGTATTCCAACTGACAAACTTGAGAGTATCTTTGAGCGCTTTCAACAAGTTGATTCTTCTGATTCACGCAATCATGAAGGTACTGGTTTAGGCTTGGCAATTTGTAAGAGCATTATGCAACAGCATGGTGGACGCATCTGGGCTGAAAGTGTGTTAGGTGAGGGTAGCAGTTTTTACGTTACTCTCCCGTTGATCCGGACTTCCCAAAATACTAATAGAAATAATCAATTTAATGTAGATTTTGTTAATTGGGTAAATAAACCATTCTCAGAGAACCATTTGTTAGAGTCACTCAGACAAGTGTTAGCTAAATCTTCAAAGGGAGTCCGTGTTCTAATTGTTGAAGACGATACCGATTTAGCCCAACTGCTTATTACTCTGTTTGAAAGGCATAAGATCGAAACCTTCCTAGCCAAAACTGGACGAGAAGCAATCCGCTTGAGTCAAGAAGTGAATCCTGACTTCATGATTCTCGACCTGATCTTGCCAGAAAGTGATGGGTTTGCAGTGGTGGATTGGCTACAGCAGCACAATCATCTGTGTAATACTCCTGTGCTAGTATACTCAGCTAGGGATTTAGATGAGTCCGAACACAATCGACTGAAGTTAGGACATACAGAATTTTTGACTAAAGGGCGTGTGACTACTGAGGAATTTGAACAACGGGTGATGGAGTTACTTCAACGAATTACTCACAACCAACAAGAGGATAGCGGTAATGACAACAAAGCGAATTCTAGTGGTTGATAACGAGCAATATATTCAAGAAGTTGCCAAGATTTGCTTGGAAACAGTCGCAGGCTGGAAAGTAGAGACAGCGGGTTCTGGTGAAGAAGGTATAATTAAAGCCGAGACTTTCCAGCCAGATGCGATTTTACTGGATGTGATGATGCCAGAGATGGATGGCATTGCCACCTTTGAAAAGTTGCAAGCAAATCCAGTAACCAAAGAAATTCCGGTAATTTTATTAACTGCTAAAATCCAGGCTTCCGATCGCCGTCGCTATGCCCAAATAGGAACGCTCGGTGCGATCGCTAAACCCTTCAATCCCCTAGAATTAGCTCAACAAGTAGCAATAGCCCTGGGCTGGAACTTGGAGAAGTAATACCAATTCGTAATTCGCTGCGCCCTGCTGCACTAAATCAATTCATTGCTATATTCAGCAACGCCCAATTTTGGATTTATCTCGTGTCCCTCAATCCAAAATCCAAAATCTAAAATCTAAAATCCTCCAATAATGCCTGATTGGGCGTTAACTGAGTTTCAAAACGGCTGTAAACAATTTGGGTTGGATACCAAGAACAAAACCAATAGGAATCTTGAATAATTTGGTAAGAACTAGCCGCATCTGGAAACTCAAACTGAACCAAACCTAAGTTATTTAATCCAACTACTTCTCGCCCTTCTTGAAACCAGCGAGATTTCCAAAACATTAGGGGTTGTAAATATCGTCTTTTGGTATTTTTCGCTCGTTTCCAAGGAGCGATAAATGATGAAATATCTGCTGTGCAGTTAGAAGTCTGAGCGCGTTGTCGAATTAACCATTCCAATACACAATACCAGTCAGGGTCAGTTAATTGCTGTTGTTGGCGTAGCTGAGTGGGGTAGCGTTTGGCAGTAAAGGTATCGTGGTGTAATTTTTTGGCGGAAATTTCTACCATATTGGCTGGATTCATCCATCCAATCCAATATCGCAGCTTTTCTGCTAACAACCAATCTTTCATGCGTGTATGAATCAACCGTGTTAGTGCTTCTTCATTTTTGATGGCACTAGAAGTTAGCTGTACTAAAACCGATTGCAATTGTGAATGGGTGCGTGCATAAGACAGGCGAGCTGCAAAACTATAGTGAATATCGCCAGACAAAATAATCACTTGTTGACGTTGCTTAAATAAGGTATTTAGAAATTTTGCCAGTGCTTCAACATTGATGTTCCAAGCATCACCAACATCTGTGGAAAAAACTTTCTCTTGTTTTAAATTCCAATGGTGAATCCAATCAATTATTTGTGAACCAAATACATTAGTGGGTGCAATCACAAATGTGGCTAGAATCTGAGTTTCTTGAGCTACTTGCTGTAAAGGTAAAACTAGTTGTTGCTCAAAAGCTTTTGGACATAGTAGCATCGGTGGGGCGATCGCTTTTTGATCTGCTGGGTAACCCCGCCAAGTGCGTGTATCCAAGACAATCACTTCATGACAATCATTCTTGACTATGTAATTCCAAGTAAGTGCTTCAGGATGTCGAGCCAAAATGAACACTGAATCGTCTCGGACTAAAACAGGTAAACCCGTGTGAGGATCGTTGGGTGGCATACCAACATAACGAGCGATCGCTTCATCAGCCTTTGTATCTTTTCCTTCCTTAGCTGACCAAGCTTGTGCAGCAGCCAGCAGCTTTTCTCCAGATTGACCTTCTGCAAATTGTTCTGGTGTATTGCCCCAAGCTTGAAACACTGTGTAAGCTAACAGAGCATTTTGCACTACTCGCCGCCCCAAGGGACGCCCCAGGACTCGCAAACACCAAGCTTGGTTTAAATTCCAGTCATCACTGACATCATGGTCATCAAAGATGGTGTATACAGGAATATTGGCAAGGGCGCGGCGCACTTTGCCCAGCGTATAAATGAACTGTCGTAAATCTTTGACTGCCCGGTTCCAATTTTTAATCGCTCGGCGATCGCTTGTTACTTGGCGTCCTTTGGGAAATACCACCGGCCAGCACACTGGTGACCACGTTAATAAATAAGTAGCGTAATATTCACCCAGGCTCAGCAGATGACTGGCAACTTTCTCAGATTTATTATGTAATCCTGCGGTCAAGCCAGCTTCATTTGTAGCAACTTTAGCCCGTTCTCCGGGTAGCAGTTCCTTGGGAGTGCAGTACATTCCACCCAGAGGTAGTTGTTCTTCCCAACCCAGCAGGGCATCCCCAAGAGTAGTAGCAACCCACAGGGACGGGTCTGCTACATCATCACCGTAAATTTGATCCCCAGTCAGGAATAGCTGGTGAGGACGGCGCTTGGCTTGATTTGCAGATGCCTCAATTAAGCAATCGAGAATCGGTAGGGCATCAAACCCAGAACCATGAGGTTTACGACAGGAAGCATGGACAATTTGCAAATCTTCAAGACGGTTGGGCGGTAGGGTAAAGGTTGGTTTTTGATGTTCAAAGTAGCTGATGCTAACCGTAGGATAGGAGTTTGAGCATAATGCTTGTTGTAGAGTTTTGGGAGTCTGGTTAGCGACAGTTAACTGCAAGTCATATGCATAAATACGATTGTTAATTAGGCGATGTCTAACTGTAGACCGAGCCGTGACAGCAACAACGTGAAGATACTTGCCCAACGCAAAAGTAGAGCGTTCCCCCTGCAATAAGCATTCTCCCAGTACTTCACCATCATTTGTTGTGTCATAAACCTTGAGTTCTACCTGACAAGACTGTTTGAGCGCTACCCATACCGTTACTGATTCAGCTTCAGTATGTTTGAGAATTGGCCCTGCCAAAATCAGCGGTAGTCTTTGGAAAAACTCGTCTCCAACTTGGTACTTCATTACAAACAGCTGACAAAGTGATGATGTTTTGGATTATCTTGCTTTATTTACCCTATGTCACCCGAAAATCATAGCGATTTAAGAACTACTAAGTAGAAGGCAGGAGGCAGCACTTCGACTACGCCCTTCTCTACGAGACGCTGCGCCAACGGTTGCGCTACTTCGGGTTCCTTCTCTACGAGACGCACTCGCGTTCGCTCAGGACAAGCCGCTCAGCACAAGTCAGGCTCAACTCAGTGACCAGGCAGAAGGCTAAACCCTCAACAGTAGAAGGTTTCACTAATTTGGATTTTACATTTAATCATGTCTGCTTACTTATAAATACTCCAAGTGGAGATTTCTCACAAACATCTCAAAAATAAGAGTTCAAAACGGCGAAAATAATATATGGCAAAAGTAGTTGAACAGTTATAAAGCGGTTAGGGCCTTCAATATTTCAACTTGGCATTGCTTTAGGTTGATGTACTGGTATTTCAATTACAATTTTGAGGCCCTCTAGTATTGTGGAATCACACCATATCTTGCCATAATGTTTATCTGTGACTATTTGGTAACTGATGAATAAGCCCAAGCCTGTGCCTTTGCCGATGGGTTTGGTAGTGAAAAAAGGATCGAAAATACGCCCTCGCACTGCTTGAGATACCCCCGAACCATTGTCGGCGATGCCTTCGGCGGGCTTCGCCAACGCAATTGACACGTTCAATTAGATTGTTGAATGCAGTTGCGAGGACACCTGTTTCATCCTTGGTGGTTACAGGGGCTTGTAGGTCAAAGTTAGACTCTTGGGTGACTTGCTGCGCCACTTCTGTCACCAATTGCAGTGGTCTGGCAATACTGCTGGAAATATGGAATCCTAGAATCAATGCCAAAATCACACAACCTAAACTGGTAAGAGCGATCGCAATCATTGTCGGTCTAGCTTGGGCGATGGCGTTGTCATACAGCGATGACCACTCTAGAATGACGGCACCATCGACCTGATTTTGTTCGCCTTTGAGCTTCACGACAATGAGTTTAATTCCTTGGGGATAATCAACACTCTTTTCTAAAAAGGTTCTGACTTTACCATCCTGCATCGTTTTCTGGATTTCGTTACCTTGGTCATGGTCAAAAATAGTGCCGACATTTTCCGGAACGGCATCCGCCAAAATTAGTTTCTGCCGATTCACCACCACAATGTCGCGCTTTTGCAAATTGTGTAGCAAATTAGTGTAGTGTTGCAGCTCGTCCGAACGTTCAATAGAAATAGATTTTTTATCGTAATAAGCATCGTGGGCTATAGAAGTGGCAACTACTTGGGCAACGTGTTCAGCTTCGGCGATCGCTAGAGTTTCAGCAATTTTCTGGCTTTGGGCGATAGCAACTACACCAACAACATTCGTTAATAAGGAAACACCAACAAAGCTTACAAGAAGTTTGTGAGAAATTTTCATAGCGAAAGGTCAGCTATAATCGCGTCAGTATTAAGTTAGTGTTCCCAAATTGCCGCAGAAAATGATATTAAGGCAAAAAGCCTAAATATGGAATTTTTTACTACAAATTCTAGTAACGTTCCAGAAATGCCCAGTAGTCTGGGATAGGCAAGCCGCCTATCCCTCAAAAGTCATTTTTAGAAATTGATTAACTAATTCCGAGCAATACCTTCTTGACGTGCAGCGCGTTGCACAGCCCCAGCAACCGCAGTTACAACGCGTTGATCGAAGACTGAAGGAATAATGTGTTCCCGATTCAAGTCTGAAGGATTGACCAAAGAAGCGATCGCACTTGCGGCTTCTAGGTACATTGTGGTGGTAATTGCCTGTGCCCGACAATCTAAGGCACCACGGAATACTCCAGGAAAAGCTAAAACGTTATTGATTTGATTCGGGTAATCACTCCGACCAGTGGCGATGACAGCGACATGTTTGTGAATTAATTCTGGCTGAATTTCGGGAATGGGATTGGCCATTGCAAACACAATTGGGTCTTTGGCCATGGATTGCACCATTTCCGGTGTCAAAACTCCTGGTACGCTGACTCCAATAAATACATCTGCGCCTTGCATTGCACCTGCTAAGGTACCTTGAGCTTTCACAGCAAATTCGAGTTTTTCTTCTGTGAGGTCGGTACGACTGGTAGAGATTATTCCTTTGGAGTCACACATCCAGATTTTTTCTGCCCCAGCTTTCTTGAGCAACCGAGCGATAGCCACTCCCGCTGCACCTGCACCATTAATCACAATGCGGATTTCGCCGATTGTTTTATGTACCAACTTCAAGGCATTAAACAAGGCTGCTAAGGTGACAATTGCGGTACCGTGTTGGTCGTCATGAAAAACCGGAATATCTAATTCCTGGCGCAATCTCGCTTCAATTTCAAAACAACGCGGCGCGGCAATATCTTCTAAATTTACGCCACCAAATACCGGAGCAATATTTTTGACTGCCTGGATAATCTCATCTGTATTTTGCGTAGCTAAACAGATGGGAAAAGCATCCAGTCCGGCAAATTCTTTGAATAGCATTGCTTTGCCTTCCATAACTGGGAGCGCCGCGGCCGGGCCGAGATTTCCCAAACCTAAAACTGCACTACCATCTGTAACAATGGCAACAGTATTTTGTTTAATGGTTAACTTGTAAACTTCCTCTGGGTCTTGAGCGATCGCAGTACAAATTCTGCCGACTCCTGGTGTGTAAGCCATTGCTAAATCAGACACACTTTTTAAGGGAATTCGGCTAGCAATACTGATTTTGCCACCGCGATGCAAATTGAAGGTGCGATCGTAGACACTGAGTAACTTAATATCAGGCAGTGCTTTGACTGCCTGCACAATCGTCTCAGCATGTTCGGTACTAGCAGCATCAACAGTAATATCGCGGGTAGACTCTTTGCGGGTTTGCTCGATTAAATCAATTTGACCGAGATTACCGCCAGTAGTGGCGATCGCTTGGGTTACCGACGCCAACATCCCCACGCGATTGGGAATCTGCAGGCGTAGTGTCAAACTAAAACTAGAATTAGGAGTTAGATCTGCCATGTTGATTTGGGATTTTAAGTTTTAGATCTTATATTGAATTGCTTGGTAAAAATCTAGACAAAACCTAAAATATAACGTTTTTCTAAAGTCAATCTTAAATCCGTAAGCTACGTTCACGCAGCTTAACGTACCTTTGCCAACTAGTAAAACTCTACACAAGATATTTTTAGCTTGCCACACTCAAGTGAGAACTCCTTTGCAGCAGCCTCCACAAATCAAGGCTTTCCTTTGTATAATGACTGGTATCCAGATTTCCTGACTTAAGCACCCTTACTTTGTCATTCTTCAGAATGGGATAGACATAATTTGATTGACTCATTCATCAGTAGTAGAAGCTTCCCAAACGAGAATAAGTGCTTCAATCGCATCACTGATTGCTAAATTTTGGGAAAGAATTAAGACTCTTGAACTCGTTTGTGAGATGATAAACTCGCCAAACTCAACAGGTATTGTTCTCCTATCATGAGTTACAAAAACTTTACCATCCTGTGCTGCGATCGCCAATACCTCCGAATCTTTCTTACCTTCCAGTAGTGCTGCATAGGCTGATTGAAAATCAATGTTTGGTTGCCTACGTATCGTGCCAGTGACAATCGCTTGTTTCAGGTCTGCATCTGCTTGAAATCTAACTTTTGTCATGTCTGACTCTGCTTGTTTAGTTGAGCAGCTTTTAATTTCTGATACAAAAGCGGATTATCCTGTCGAAAAGATTCTTGCAATTTCTCAAACTCTTGCTCACCTGCTTTTAAATAATGATCAATTAGCTCTCGGTTGGCAAGATAAAAGGTAATAGCACCATAAACCTGTTCTAGTGAGAGTAATGGAAAGTTTTGAGCAATACTTTCTGGAGATTCTCCATTTAAGAAGGCACATACGACTGAATCGAGAGAAATGCATGTACCTTCGAGCCAATAGCCTTCACCTCGTTGTTCGATATATTGCTTTGCGATCTTCGGTGCTATTGTCATAAAACTAATGGTTAATCTTTCTCTAAATGTTAAGCGATCGCCCAACTTTTATTACGCCATCAATATCGGCTAAACCTGCGTTTGTTCTTATAGGTTGTGATTCTGTGGAAAATATTTGATAAATTTAAAGCAGTCTATTGAAATAATTTTACATAAATTAACACTTATTAATACCAAATTGTGTGTTGTGGCATCGCCTACGCAATTCTATTTTTAGTTTTCGATAGTAGTTGCTACAAATATTACTTATCCATTAGTATCACTTAGTGTATCTAGATTTTAAATTTTACTAGCCATAATTTTATTAATAAGTTCTTTTTTGGCAAAAATCTAAGCTAGCTCGACTCAACAGCAAATTCTACAGTCCGTAAATACAAAATTGCGAGTAAATAATATATCTTAAGCGGGAGGTTAATTAAAGGAATTGCTACACAAATTGATACAAACACACTTAAACTTACAAAAATTTGCTTTTACCTCATACCTAGTCGTGACATGACTTCACAATCTTCTCGCTCTGGCAAAATTCTGGTTGTTGATGACTCTCCTGATAATGTGTTTCTGATCAAAACTATTTTGGAGGAAGAAGGTTACACCATTAGTACCGCAGAAAATGGTATTTCAGCATTGGCACAATTGCAAGCATCTCCTTGTGACTTAGTTCTCCTGGATTTAATGATGCCAGGTATGGACGGATACGAAGTTACTAAGCATATTCGTGGAGATATGAAGTTGTCACAATATATTCCCATACTGCTAATCACTGCTCACGATGCGCCCAACGTCGCCCACGGATTAGACTTGGGTGCTGATGATTTTATCCGCAAACCTGTCACAGTAGATGAATTATTAGCAAGAGTGCGATCGCTTTTGCGTTTAAAGCACAGTATGGATGAACGCGATGAAATCGCCCGCCAGCGAGAAGATTTCGTCTCTCGCCTCACCCACGACTTACGCACTCCCTTAGTAGCAGCCGATCGCATGTTAATGCTATTTCAACAAGGCGCTTTAGGAGCATTGTCATCGCAAATGCAGGAAGTGATTGCGATTATGGCTCGTAGCAATATCAACCTGCTTTCTATGGTCAATACCTTATTGGAAGTTTATCGCTTTGAAGCAGGTCGCAAAACTTTGGCATTGCAACCTGTTAATTTAGCACAGTTACTAGAGGAGGTAGCTGGAGAATTGACACCCCTAGCTCAAGATAAAAAACTATCGCTAAATTTGGAATTAGCTGAGGATTTAAAAACAAACACAGTAATAGGCGATCGCCTAGAACTACATCGTCTATTCACTAATCTTATCGGCAATGCAATCAAATTTACTGACTCTGGTTCGGTGACTATTCGTCTGACTTTTCAAACCCCGTTTGGCAAAAATAGCGAATATCAATTCTCTGGAAAATCTAATTTTGCTGACTACGTTAGCATTGAAATAGCAGATAGTGGCCCAGGTATTCCTGCTGAAGAACAAACCACTATATTTGAACGATTTCGCCAAGGCAGTCACAAAAGTTCTGGTAGTGGCTTAGGACTGTACCTTGCTCGGCGAATTGTTGAAGCACATCAAGGCGTTATTTTGCTGAATTCAGAGTTAGGTAAAGGTAGTACATTTATTGTACTTATCCCCAAAAAGATATAAGAAATTTAGCAATTATCAATTACCAATCGATTAGTGTTTTAAATAGTTTTCTGGTACTAGAATTTTTTCCACCAAATTTGCGGGGGTTGGGGGATCTAAAACGGCGGGAAATTGAGTGTTTGATCTGAAATTAACACCAATGGTAAGATGCCACCCTACAAAAGCTTTGATGATCAGTAATATGCAAGTTAAATATCCAAGGCTTTGCCACAAATAGGCTGAGGCAGCGATAGGATTAAATAAGTAGTTGTTGATGGCACGGAAAAATGATTAACACTGAATTATCTAATATTCGGGAGATTATCGAGAATCAGCGAGAGTTTTTTCAAGCTGGCAAAACTAAAGATATAAATTTTCGCATCGATCAACTCCAAATACTTAAACGAGCAATTATTGAACATGAACAAGAAATAATTCAAGCATTACAAGCGGATTTACATAAACCAGTAGTAGAGACTTATCTGACAGAAATTGGCGTAATTAAGGAAATTGATTATGCCATTAAACATATCAAAACTTGGACGAAACCCCAAAAAGCACCAGTTTCCTTAGATTTTTTTTCATATTCAGCCCGCATTTATCCAGAACCACTAGGAGTTGTCTTAATTATCAGTCCTTGGAACTATCCATTTCAGTTAGCGATTTCACCCTTAGTAGGAGCGATCGCCGCAGGAAATTGTGCAATTATTAAACCTTCAGAAATTGCTTCCCATACTTCCAGTATTGTCGCTAAGATTATTAGCAAATATTTCAAACCAGCTTATATAACAGTAGTCGAAGGAGGCATAGAAGCTAGTCAAAAACTACTAGCAGAAAAATTTGACCATATCTTTTTTACTGGTGGTACAGCCGTGGGCAAAATTGTTATGGCAGCAGCGGCAAAACATCTCACACCAGTTACTTTAGAACTGGGTGGCAAAAGTCCTTGTATAGTCGATACTGACATTAATCTTGAACATACTACCAGACGAATTACTTGGGGTAAATTTATTAACGCAGGGCAAACTTGTATTGCCCCTGACTATCTTTTAGTGAATAAAAAAATCAAAAAAGATTTAATAGATGGGCTGGAAAAATGCCTAAAAGAATTTTATGGCGAGAATCCGGCAAACAGTCCTGATTATGCCAGAATTATTAGTCAAAAACACTTTGACAGATTAGTTCAGTTTCTTGGAGATGGTGAAGTTATTATTGGTGGAGAAACTAAATCTTCAGAGCGTTATATTGCCCCAACAATAATTGATAATATTTCGTTAGAAGATTCTGTAATGCAGGAAGAAATTTTTGGCCCTATTTTGCCCGTAATTGAATACAGTGATATTGCAGAAGCGATCGCCTTGATTAACTCTAGACCAAAACCCTTAGCGTTATACTTGTTTTCTCAAAATAAAAACCTGCAAAAGCAAGTTTTACAGGAAACATCATCAGGTGGAGTCTGTATCAACGATACAATCATGCAGGTTGGAGTTTCATCTTTACCATTTGGAGGAGTGGGAGATAGTGGTATTGGCAATTATCACGGCAAAGCTAGTTTTGATACCTTTTCTCATAACAAAAGCGTATTACAAAATTCCTTCTGGCTGGATTTAAAATGGCGGTATGCTCCTTATAAGAGCAAATTACCCCTAATAAAGAAACTTTTGGGTTAAGAGCCTATTTATCAAGTAAAAATTAAATAATTTTAGGGTGTGTTTTGCAAATATTTCGAGACTATTTCTCACGAAAAATATGAGATGAGGGCTGAACACACCCTCCTTAAGATTTACTCAAGGAATGATCTCTAAAAGTTATGAATTAGGAGTTATGAGTGGAAAATAAAAACCTATAACTCCTGACCATTGCTAACTTGAGATTTTGGATTTTAAATTTTTCCTTCAATCCAAAATCCAAAATCCAAAATCCAAAATTTAATGACTCATAATTATTAAAATCCAAACGCGCTACTGTAACGCTCCTCAGCCCAAGGTTCACCACGGCCATGGTAGCCATTGCGCTCCCAAAAACCAAGTTCTTGACTAGCTAAAAACTCTAAACCATTAATCCACTTAGCGCTTTTCCAAGCGTAGAGGTGAGGAACAACCAACCGCATCGGGCCACCGTGTTCAGATGGAAGATCTTCACCAAAAACTTTAAAGGCAAAAAAGTTTTCTTCCCGCATAAAGTCTTCAATAGAAATATTAGTAGTGTAGCCGCCATAGCAGTGTTCCATAATATGGGCTACTTTAGGGTCTAGCTCAATTAGACCCATAAAATCTGTTACTTTAATACCAGTCCATTTGACATCGAGTTTAGACCAGCGCGTTACACAGTGGAAATCTGCTGTGAACTCATGTTGAGGTAGCGCCATAAAGTCTGACCAATTAAAAGTAGCAGGTTTTGCTAAACCCCAAACCCGAAATTCCCATTCTTCAATGCTAACTTGGGGAGTTGCACCGTAAGTTAGTACAGGGAAACCTTTGGCTAAATGTTGACCTGGAGGAACACGTTCGTCGTCTTCTTTTCCTGGCTTCTGAAAGAATTTTCCTAACATAATGGGAGAAAAATAAGTTTTCTCAAAATTTCCAACTTTTTTGCTGAGTTACCAACAGCACTAGATACTTTACCCTTGGATATTATTAAGGTAAAACACATTGAAATTCCATAGTTACTCGATCTGGTTGTCTTTTATTATTTGTCATTTGTCATTTATCCTCTTTTACAAATTTCTGTACCCTGGGGGATAGCGAGAGATATTCCCGAAGCTGGCGCACGCTGCGGTAAGCAAGCTACAAACTTTGCGCTTTGTCCTTTGTTATTTACAAATGACCAATACTTCTGTACGAGAGGCTGCGCCAACGGCTTACCTCGACTTCGCTTAGGACAAGCCGCTCAGCACAAGTCGGCACAAGTCGCTCAGTACAAGTGACTAATTACTAATGACGGTCTTAACCAGAGAATGTATAACTTGGAAACACATTAGCTTACTTAATCATTACTCGTAAATGATAGGTAATGGGTAATGGATGTTCCCAATTACTCACTACCAATTTTTCTGGATTTAATAAGCTTGTGTAGAGTATCTATAATTCATTATCCAATCAGGAAAGCTAAGAAAAAGCATTTATCCATTAGTGATAAGTTTGAGCGGTGACTTTTGCCAATCAAATCTATCGATGCCATTCATGCTTTTCCTGACTGGAAAATTATGATTCTTCTTCCTCGTCTTCAGCAGTTGGATAGACAAATGTAGAACGCCCGGTCAAAATAGACTTGCCCAGAGACAAGGCTTTCTGAGCTTCGAGAACCGCTTTGTGCCTCCAAGTAGCTCGGCGTTTATCTCGTTTTGATTTGGAAGTTTTCTTCTTAGGAACAGCCATGTCAGCAGATATCGTGATTTTTGACAACCTTTTTATTTTAGGCCATTCACTGACGCCAAGGACGCCAATTTAGCCAAGAATTAAGTAAAGGCATGGGCAGAGGACAAAGGGACAAGGAGAATTGGGGGTAGGGGGAAAGGCTTATTGCAAGTTCTTACCTTCTCACCTTGTACCCTTTGCTTCTTTGCCCCTCCCCGCGTCTCTACAACCAGGCTGTTGGAACTAGATTGGCAGTTATCGCTATTTTTCAAACAACAGTAGCGATCGCGCAGTTTTGAAGTAAGTTGCCCAATTTTGGGCATCAGGACGGTTGCGCCATTCTGGACGACTGACTTCTAATGTCAGAACTGGTGCGATCGCTCCATAACTTTGTACGGAGACAATGATTGAAACATCTGTCACTAAAATATCTTGGTCGAAACTCCGCTGAGCAGCTGCTCTAGCGGCTGCTTCTGCTCGTCGCAGAATGGTTTCGTAGTTTTCTTCTGGCAGGCGATCGATCGCTAAGTCAACTCTGGCGGTGTAAGCTCGCACAACTTGAGGTGCGATCGCGTCGGTCAAAAACCACGCAGGAACAGTAGATATAAGCAAAAATGCTAAAGGAACTATCCGGATTCTTCTGGCAATTTGGCTAATAACTGAAGAGGAAGCGATCGATGATGGTATGTGAGCAGAAATTTGGCTCATGACCTTGTAGCTCCTTAATAACAATCTGTAAATTGAAATTACGTGAAAGTATTTTCCGGTCAATTAACGTAATAAAAATTACATTTTATCCTAAGATTCGATGAGAATCACCTAGACTAGAAAACATCAGGTTAGCTTTGTTTTTTGGGCAAAGCCAACCGCAATTTTCAGACCAGCAAACAATAACCGACAAAGAGCGGGATGGCAAATTACTGGGCGATCGCTATTGGCATCAATCAATATCAGTTATTTCAACCTTTAAGTTGTGCCCAAGCAGATGCTGAGGCATTAAAGGATATCTTGGTGACACAAGCAGGTTTTGTCCCCGAACATTGCCTGCTAATGACCGATACTTCAACACCAATCGCAGATAGATCCACCTATCCGACTAAAGAAAATATTTTGCAGCTGCTTGAGGATTTGGCAGCAACATATTGGCAACCCCAAGACTATCTATGGTTATTTTTTAGCGGTTATGGGGTCAACTACAAAGGCAAAGATTACTTAATGCCAGCGGAGGGTAACCCCGAACTCGTTCCAGAGACTGGCATAGAATTGCGATCACTAATGCAAAGTCTACAACTGGCTGAGTTGAATGTCCTGCTACTACTTGATATTAACCGCGCTTTTGGCACCCAAGCAGATGCTCCCGTAGGTGAAGAAACTATAGAACTAGCCCAAGAATTAGAACTTGCCACAATTTTTTCTTGTCAACCAGAGCAGTTTTCTCACGAAAGTAGCGAACTAGGTCACGGATTCTTTACAGCAGCGTTATTAGAAGCTTTGCGTTCTGGTAATGGCGACAACTTGGCAGATTTAGAAAGTTACCTAAGTCTTCTGATGCCAAAATTATGCCAGCACCACTGGCGTCCCATCCAAAACCCTGCCATTATCATCCCATCAAGACCGCAAGTAATTTTGCCAAAATTGGCAATGGAAAGCGATTTTCAAGAAGAAGCGTTGATCTATCCAGAAGAATCCTTTGCCATTGCACTTGCAGCTCCCCCTCTCGACAATTCCTCTAGAAATCGCGGCAGATGGGGAGAAACAACTATTAACTCCAAAGTCCAGAAGTCTAATCTTAAACAAATCCAGCAGTCGTCTGCTGGCTTAGTTTCCCAATCGCAAGCAAACACAAATCCACCACCAGAAACTTCCATAGGAATGAACACCAAGGGAAGATTTATCCCTGATTCCTCCCAAGCTCATGTCTCTCGATTCCCACAAAATCAGTCAAACACGCCTTTATGGAAACAGTTTATCTTGTGGAGTGGAGGCAGCTTGCTCGTAGCAGGTTTAATCGCCGTAGTTTTTCTGCGTAATCAAGAAACTTTTAGAATTAAGGAAATATCAAGCAGATCGCCCAATACTAATGCTAGTAGTCCCCAGGCGATCCAGAATTTATCAAATGACCCTTCGATAATTAAAAACACTCCCCCAGTTAGACCAAAAAATCAATCTAGTGTCCAAACAGCCTTGAGTTCCGAGTCACAAAAGCGCAATCAAGCAGTATTAGACTTGGCGAAAATGTCGCTCCAAGAAACTCAGGCTAGCGATTTGAGCTTAGCGATCGCTACGGCTAGGAGAATTAAACCTGGTGAGCCATTGTATGAGCAAGCTCAGGAAAATATTAAGATTTGGAGCCGGATGATTTTAGATTTAGCAGAGGGTCGTGCCAAGCAAAGACAGTATGCTAGTGCTATTGCTGCCGCTCGATTAATCACCAAAAACGAGCCGCTTTATGCCAAAGCACAAGCGGCAATTAATTTATGGCGGCTAGAAGGCAAGCAATATGTCAGCAACATAACTCTTTTAGATGCAGCTAACGCCTTAATTCAGCCCGGACAAGCATCTACTTACAATCGTGCCATCGAAGTTGCAAAAAAAGTACCACAAGGTGAACCAGGCTTCGATACCGCTCAAAAATCGATCAATAAATGGAGTGAGAAAATTTTAGATCTCGCCAAGCGTCGGGCCGCCAAAGGAGAACTCAATACCGCGATTGAAACTGCTACTTTAGTGCCAGAGGAAACAGCTTCTTATGAAGATGCTCAGGATGCTATCCAAAAATGGCGAAAAAACATAGTCAAAAAATAATTAGGAGTCAAGAGTTAAAAATAAAACTTATAACTCTTAACTCCTAATTCCTCACCGGAGATGCTTCGTCTCCGGCTTTGCTCCTAACTTAATTAACAGTACTGCGATACATCTTCGCCACATTCGTCGGCTAGATAGCACAGCGCTCGGAAACGTAAACCAACCACTTCTTCATATAACGGGTTGAGCTTACACATGGGTGGAATGTGAAATAAGGTTTTGCCGAATAATTTGACATCTCGCTCAAAGGGACACTGAGATGGAATCAGTTTGCACAAGCGGTGAGCTAGTTGGCGATCGCGGACTTGAATGCTATCTACCCGCTGCTTTAAGGGTTGAAGAATGTTCCAGTAGGACTTGGAAACAGGACGGCCTAGCTGGGTTCCTCGATCTTCACTAGTCTCTGATTGATTGATTGAGACCCAGCTTGCCAGAAAAATATTTTTTGTGGTATTATCAAATACCTTCATGGTTAATCCTCTGTATTATTGAGGCTGTTCACCTATCTGGTGAATGTATACAACGTGGCAACGAACTTTCCGGAATATTCGTGTCCTGACTCTGATATAATGTAATACCCGATTAGCCACTTCAGTCAGAAACTAATTTATTACTACGTCAAGTTAACCGCAATTTTCGCGGGATCGGTAGTGTAGTAATGTAATCTTGTTCGTAGCTTGACACAGTTTAAATTTTAATGAAGACATCCACCGTTGGATAGGTTTTAGTGTAACATTTACAAAACTTAAAATAAAATGTTTTTGAAAGTATTTTTTGTAAGTATAAATAACAGTAATACCCTGGTGGGCAGTCTTGGTCTCTGTGTTTTCGCGCTGTTGGGTGTTTGTGGTCTGTTAATTGCTAGCTAAATGCGGTAGAGACACAGAGAAAAATTCATCTTAGCTTTGAGTATGAGGCTACCCCAATAAAGTCTGCCTAACTAGAATAATCAGGCTAATATTTAGTGATTTTTCTATAATTTGCTACCTATAGCGTCTTAGGGCTAACTTACCTGGGGTTAGCATTGGCTACATTCAGGGTTTACGCGTTAACCGCACCACCATTGCTTTAGACGTTCTGAATTTACAGAAAGCATGGCAGGCTATTGATGCTAATACCATCGTGTTTCTGTTGAGCGTGATGGTAGTGAACGCCTACCTATCCTAATGTAGGGTTTTTTCGGCGATCGCTATCTGTAATACTGAGAGTGACTCGTAGTCCTTTAGTTTTGTTGATTGCTTTAACTTTTGGCAGTGGTATTCTTTCGGCCTTTTTTCTCAATGACACCATAGCGCTGATTTTTACACCCTAAGCTGAAAACACCTGCTGGGCTGTCATAGTTAGTTCTACGAATGTTTGAGAAAGAATCTCCTGGTTTCCAGTAAAAACAGTTTGCTTGTAACTACCGTTGTCTAGCAAACACACCGTCACCTTATTTTTTAAGGGGTCAACAATCCAATACTCAACCACACCAATAGCTGCATACTCAGAGGTTTTTTGGTTATAGTCCCGGTCAACAGATTCAGGACTTACCACTTCAACTAATAGGGGTGGAGCAGTTTTGAGGATAGCCGAAGTACTCTCAATACTTTGTGCCTGTTGGTTGGTAATCACACAAATATCAGGTCGCCTAGGTTGCTTATTGGTCAGCACCTCTGTGCCGTTAGGACGCGGTTGTAAAGGCAGTCCCATTTTTTGAATTTCCAAAAAGAAGCGAACTAACAGTAAAGTGATAATCGCCTCATGCTTACCAGTACCAGGAGGCATTTCTAGCAGCACTCCATCCTCAAGTTCATATTGCTTATCTGTGCCATCATCAAAATTGATGTATTCCTCAAGAGTACTAATTTGTATTGGTGTTTTAGTCATAGCGATCGCATCCAATAACTATAGGCAGGTAAGTACGAATTGCTAGGGTTTCTATCCCGATGATAAGAGACTATTCTGGCAGTGCGATCGCTTGCTCAAAACTGGACTGAGTAATTTATAAAGAACTACTTCAAAAATTTTCTTTTTTTAAGTAATTTTTCCTAAAAAATAAATTACTCTGGGCAAAGTTGGTTATACGCACTGACTTGACCTTGTAAAGGCAAATGATTTTTCTCTCAATCTCACACCAAAGCGCAAAGACGCTCAGAAAAACTCTGCGTCTTTGCGCCTTTGCGTGAGATTTTTATCTTAAAATTACCCTAGGATGCCACCTGAGCAGCAGTCCGAGTCCGCCGTCTTCTCCCATCGGCAACTTTCACCGGTGGCTCCTCAGGAATTTGCATCAACAAAGTCACAGATGGTTGACATTGTAATTCTCGACGGATGGAACGTTGCAATTCTCGCTCCAAAGTTCCTTGCAATCCACCCCAATCTATATCTGCTGCTTCACCTTCCCCAGCAGCAAATTCTGACCAGCGCACAGTGAGAATTTCTTCAATCCGCTGTTGTACCCATTTTTGCAACAGCGATCGCTCTAAACTTGTAACTACACCCCGGAGGTGAATTTCTGGTTTTGCCAACAGTTTACCGTTCCAATCGATGGCAGCTGCAATAGTAACAATACCTTCTTCTGCCATGCGTTGTCGTTCTTGCAACACTTTAGCACTCACCATACCGGAACTTGTGGTATCTACCAATTCAATACCAGATGGTACTTTACCAGCAACGCGGATGGAGTTTTCAGTCAGTTCTATAACATCACCATTTTGAATAACGATCATGTTTTCTGCTGGTATACCCATACTCTGAGCCGTTTGGGCGTGCTTCACCAGCATTCGATGTTCGCCGTGGAATGGCACAAAGAACTTCGGTTGAGTTAAGGCAATCATTAATTTTTGGTCTTCCTGACAGCCGTGACCGGAAACGTGAATTCCTTTATCCCGACCATAGACCACATTTGCCCCTTGAATCATCAATTTATCGATGGTATTGACTACAGCGATGGTATTTCCGGGAATCGGGTTAGCAGAGAATACTACTGTATCGCCTTGACGGATTTTGATGTGGGGGTGATCTTTATTGGCAATACGGGTCATTGCTGACATTGGTTCACCTTGGGAACCTGTAGTCAGAATCAACACATTTTGATCTGGCAGGTTGCGGACTGCATGTAACGGTTGCAGCAGATTATCTTCACACTTGATATAACCTAGATTACGAGCATGAGCAATCAAGTTCAGCATGGAACGTCCGACCACCGTAACTACACGGTTATGCTTCTTCGCTAGATCCAAAATCATATTAATACGATGGACACTGGAAGCAAAGGTGGTGACGAACAGTCGCCCAGTGGCTTGACTAAATACTCGGTCAAGATTAGGATAAACCGAACGTTCTGAAGGTGTAAATCCTGGCACTTCAGAATTAGTGGAATCGCTTAATAAACAAAGAACACCTTTTTCCCCATGTTCTGCTAGCCTTTGTAGGTCAAACTTTTCACCATCCACTGGCGTATGGTCAATTTTAAAATCACCGGTGTGAATTATCACGCCAAGTGGCGTATGAATGGCAACAGTGAAGCTATCAGCTATAGAATGAGTATTACGGATATATTCCACTAAAAAGTTTTTACCAATCCGTACCACATCACGTGGTAGAACCTTTCTTAATTCTGTGCGATCGCGTACTCCTGCTTCTTCTAATTTACCCTCTAGCATTGCCATTGCTAGTCTTGGACCATAAATCACGGGTATGTCAAATTGCTTGAGATGAAAAGCAATCCCACCAATATGGTCTTCATGACCGTGGGTGACAATCATCCCTTTAATTTTGTGGCGATTTTCCCGCAAATAGGTCGTATCTGGGAGAACAATATTGACTCCATGCATCGCCTCTGTGGGAAAAGCCAGTCCTGCATCTAACAGAACAATTTCATCGTCGTACTCGAAAACACAGGTATTTTTTCCAATTTCATGCAAACCACCTAAAGGAATAATTTTCAAGGCGGAATTACTAGCTTCGTTTTTAGCCATTTTCTCCTTAGTTTGTTTCTTTTTGTTAATTAAGTTGATAGTTAACGATTTTGTATTTCAAACAACCTCAGTTGTCTTTACAGCAGTCCCAAAGCAATCTTGTTTTAATTGAGATTTTCAATTGTTTATTCAATAAAAAGGACAATACACTAAAGGATTCATAGTATATCTATTAGTCCTAACACAAGTTTTTAAATAGTAATACCAAGTTTAAATTTCAAAATTGAATGGTATTAATAGATTCACATAACTCTTTAAAAGAAAAAAACTCTCAATTTAAAACCCACAATGGTATAACTTGTTAACTATTACGGTCATTGTTTATATCTATGTTTAGTAAGCACCAGATTAGCAGTACTCAACCAACTGGTGGCTAGATTAAACTAAGTTCTTTAAGAACTGCTTCTAACTTTTGAGTGACTTCGGAGTCTGCTTCGCATAGCGGCGGACGAGTCGAACCAACCTCCCAACCTTTAAGTATGAGTGCCTTTTTAATTGGAATGGGATTTGAAGTGAGAAATAAAGCTTTAAACAACGGGAAGAGTCGGAGATGAATCTCGCTGGCTACCTCAATTTTACCCGATCTAAAAGCTTGGATCATCTGCTGTAGTTGGTTTCCTACCAGATGAGAAGCCACACTTACTACACCCTTTGCCCCGAGCGCTAACATAGGCAAAGTCATGTAATCATCACCAGAGTAGATCTGGAATTCTTTTGGTGTCAAGCGCCGAATGTCACTTGCCCGATCTATGCTACCAGTAGATTCTTTTATGCCTACAATATTGCTCACCTCAGCTAACTGGGCAACCGTTTCTGGCTGGAGGTTTTGTCCGGTACGACCGGGGACGTTATATAACAACAAAGGTAAGTCAGGACAGGCTTGTGCTATAGCCTGAAAGTGTGCTTTTAATCCCGCTTGCGGTGGTTTGTTGTAATAAGGAACAACCTGTAAGGAACCGTGTACTCCTATTTTAGCCGCTTTTTGGGTAGCAGCGATCGCTTCTTTGGTGGAATTTGAACCACAACCTGCTATTACCTTGGCTTTTCCTGCCACAGCCTGTAACACTTCGACAAACAACTGGTATTCCTCGTCCCAACTGAGGGTAGGGGATTCTCCCGTTGTGCCACACACCACCAATGTATCTGTACCATTGTTAGCTAGATGTGCTGCTAGTTCTGCCGCTAGATGGTAGTTAACACTACCATCTGCTTTAAACGGCGTAATCATAGCGGTTAAAACACTGCCAAAATCTCCCACCCTCTTTGTCACTCCTAATTACCCATATTTTTGTATCTTGGTGGTTTTTTATTGTAATAACCTATTAGGAAATTGATTCAAAATGTCATTTTTTATTTGTCATTTGCCTTTTATTTATTCACTAATGAGCAATGACTAATGACTAATGACTAGTAACTAATGGTTTTAGTAGATTTTTCTCTACCAATAATTCGGCTATTTGTATTGCATTCAAGGCTGCCCCTTTCCGGATTTGGTCGCCACATAACCATAATTCCAAGCCACAAGGATGAGAAATATCCTGACGAATTCTTCCCACTAGAACTTCATCCCGACCCGTCGCTTCAATTGGCATCGGAAAATGATTAGTTTCCCAATCTTCTACCAATTTTACTCCTGGAGCAGAATTTAAAATTTCTTTAGCTACCTCTACACTAAAGGGAGTTGCAAATTCTAAATTAATTGCTTCTGAGTGGGCGCGGAGTACGGGAACCCGTACACAAGTCGCAGTAATTCTGATTTGCTGGCTGCCAAATATCTTTCGGGTTTCGTTGACCATTTTCATTTCTTCCTCACAATAACCCAAATCGTTTAATGGCGAGTTATGCGGGAATAAATTAAATGCCAATGGGTAAGGCAATACTTCGGCAACTGGTGGCTGTCCTTGTAGTATAGCGCTGGTTTGGGTTTTCACTTCTGCCATTGCTCTTGCTCCAGCACCACTAGCAGATTGGTAAGTCGAGGCTACAATACGTTGCACTGCTTTAACTTGATGCAATGGCCATACTGCCAAGGTCATTAAAATTGTTGTGCAGTTGGGATTAGCAATAATACCTTGGTGACTGGCTGCGGCTTGGGGATTTACTTCTGGTACTACTAAGGGAACTTCGGGGTTCATCCGAAAGGCACTGGAATTATCAATTACCACTGCGCCTTTTTCAACAGCGACGGCTGCCCAAGTTTTAGATATGGAACCACCCGCACTAGCCAGTACTATATCAACGTTTTCAAATGCGCGATCGCTCACTGACTCTACTGGTATATTTTCTCCATTAAAGCGCAGCGATCGCCCTGCACTCCGTTCTGATGCCAACAACTTTAATTCAGCAACGGGAAAAGCACGGTTTTCTAATAATTCCAGCAACTCCGTACCAACGGCACCAGTCGCTCCCAAAATAGCTACACGATAGGATTTAGACAAACTCGCTTCCTCCTTTAAGAGGTTTGTGTGTAATTTTTTAGAACAATTGTTAATTTACCTATATTTAATGGCGATACACTTCGGAAATACATTTTGAATAAAATTTAGATTTTTTTCTAATTTAGTAGATCTTTATCAATCCAATACATTTATTTTTTTATCAATTTATAAGTATGTTGCATTTTACAATCATTTTTGTTCTATTTTTACATTAATTTTAAATTATATATTAATATACAACAAAGCGGCATTTAATATCTTCATTTTGATATATCTGCACTTGAGCTTTTCAGAGCGTTCTACGTATAAACCCAATAAACGCCTTAGTTGCAAAATGCATTACCAAAATGACAAATATACTGTATGTTCCAAAGTAATCAAGCTAGCACAAGATTACATTTAGCTTTTGGGCTAGACAACAGATGCCCTCTGCTACAACAAGTTAATAGCTAGATTCAATACTATAACTATAACTTTAGAGTACTAACTAGTGGTTGAGAACCAGGATATCACGGTGTCAGCCCAGTGAATAATTAATTCATGAGTTCTCAGTTCATTTGTGGGATTAGGAAGTAGGGAGTGGGAAAGTTGAGGGAGCAGGGGAGATGAAAAGACAAGGAGCAAGACTGATGGCCAATGCCCCAATGACTAATTGTTATGAAGCTAAAGTGTCAAGTCTTTGGATATTGGCAGTACACTAGATCTTTGCCTAAGGACAACCATCCATTTTTGGATATCATAAAGCCTTGTGGCAACCTCCCATTGCCCCTAAGAGACATCAAGTCATAAACGCGATTACTTGCGTCTTGTGTGTACTCGGAGTTTAAAATACCAGAAAACTAGAGACTAAGCATGAAAGTCACCCAGGAAAAACTTCCCGCCAGCCAAATTGGCTTGGAAATAGAAATTACGCCGGAAATCACCAAGCAAACTTACGAACAAGTCATTAAAAACTTAGCGAGTACTGCCAATATTCCTGGGTTTCGTAAAGGCAAGGTGCCTCGGCCAATATTGCTACAACGGCTGGGTACGACTCGAATTAAGGCAGCAGCCCTAGAAGAACTAATTCAAGATGGCATTGAGCAAGCGGTTAAACAAGAATCCATCCAGGCAATAGGTCAGCCGCAATTGCGCTCCTCGTTTGAGGATTTGATTAATAATTATGAACCTGGAAAGCCCTTAACGATTTCGGCGGCTGTTGATGTCGAGCCAGAAGTAAATCTAGTGCAGTACACTGATTTGCAAGCCAAAGCTGAAGAAGTCAAGTACGAGCCAGAGCGAGTAGAAAACGCTCTAGACAAGGAACGTCAAGAACTGGCAACATTGATTCCGGTAGAAGGACGTGCAGCCCAAATCGGTGATATTGCCGTAGTTGATTTTAAAGGTGTCTTCTCAAAAGTCGAGGGTGAAGAGGAAACAGGCGAACCAGAGGCTATTCCAGGAGCCGAAGCGACTGATTTTCAACTGGAGTTGCAAGAAGATAAATTTATTCCAGGTTTTGTCTCTGGTATCCTGGGCATGAATCCTGGAGAGACCAAGGAAATTGCGGCGCAGTTCCCAGACCCATATGCTAATGAAGATTTAGCAGGGAAAGCAGCAACCTTCACAGTCACGGTCAAAGAACTTAAGGAAAAAGAGCTACCAGAATTAAATGACGACTTTGCTCAAGAAGTCAGTGACTTTGAGACTTTAGAGGAGTTACGCGCGTCTTTGGTAGAGCGATATCAAAAAGAGGCTGACGAAAAAACCAAAACCAATAAGCAAGAAGCCTTATTAACGGAACTGCTCAAGCACGTAGAAATTGACTTGCCGGCAACGTTAATTGAGAAAGAAGTGGATGCAATGCTGACCCAAACAGCAATTCGCTTGTCTCAGCAAGGGCTAGATGTCAGAAAGTTATTTACCCAAGATATTATTCCTCAATTGCGGGAGCGATCGCGCTCTGAAGCAATTGAACGCCTCAAACGCTCTTTATCCTTACGGGAAGTCGGCAAACGCGAATCTATCGAGGCCACACCAGACGAAATCGCAGCTAGAGTCACAGAACTTTTACAACAGTATCCAGATGAGCAAGACATTGATGAAGAAAGATTGCGCTCAATGGTGGAAAATGAACTTCTAACTGAGAAAATCGTTGACTGGCTGCTAGAACACTCCTCAATTGAACTTGTACCCGAAGGCTCCTTGAATCCAGCACAGGAAGCAGAAATAGCAGAATCAGATGCAGATGCAGATGCCAATGTACCTGACACTGAACAAGGCGGTGAACCTTCGATAGAAGCCACACCAGAGTGAGTCGTGAAAATCCTACAGCCATAATTCATCAGTTCTGAATTAAAGTGCTGGTGAATGGGTAAGCTAGAAAAGAACAGGGAGATGAGGAGGATGAGGGAGAAATAATCGATGCCCGTTTGGACAATACCCCAGTCCCCATGCCCCTAATCCCCACTCCCCAATCCCCACAATAAAAAGAATAAAGAAAAATTAAAGAATTTTCAGGAAATAGTGACACCGTTTGCGTCTGGGCTTGATACTGTGTTACACGAGAGGAATTTATATGAGGCATAATGGTTAACACGTAGCTTAAAGAAAAATCCCACTCGTCAACAAGGCGGCATCTGCTGCTTAGACCTTTGTCCCAACTATCGTTAAATCTTCTATGCTTGTATCGCAGTCGGGAAATTATCCCATCAGGAACTTAAGTAGAATAAACATTAACTCCCAGTTGAGCAGCCCTAACAACATCGTACCGATGGTAGTAGAACAATCTGGTATGGGAGAAAGGGCTTTCGACATCTACTCCCGCCTGCTGCGAGAGCGGATTATCTTTTTGGGAACGCCAATAGACGATGCCGTTGCCAACTCAGTTGTGGCTCAGTTATTATTCTTGGACGCTGAAGACTCAGAAAAAGACATCCAACTGTACATTAATTCTCCTGGCGGCTCCGTCTACGCAGGGATGGCAATCTATGATACAATACAACAAATACGTCCCGATGTTGTCACTATCTGTTTTGGATTAGCTGCGAGCATGGGGGCATTTTTGTTAACTGCGGGGACTGCGGGTAAGCGAATGTCTCTCCCCGACTCCCGAATTATGATTCACCAACCACTTGGTGGCGCTCAAGGGCAAGCCATTGACATTGAAATTCAAGCCAGAGAAATTCTTTACGTTAAAGCGAAGCTAAATCAGTTACTATCTCAGCATACTGGTCAACCTTTAGAAAAAATCGAAGCAGATACTGAGCGCGACTTTTTCATGTCGGCAGAAGAGGCCAAAAACTACGGTTTGATCGATCAGGTAATTTCCAGGCAAAATCTTCCCACAGCAGGGGAAAACGTCACCATTCTGAAATAAGAGGCTGGTATGTCTAAGTACGACTCCCATTTAAAGTGTTCATTTTGTGGCAAGTCTCAAGAGCAGGTGCGTAAATTAATCGCGGGGCCGGGAGTCTACATCTGCGATGAATGCGTTGACTTGTGTAATGAAATACTAGACGAGGAGTTACTCGATACAAATGGTGCAGCAACCCAACCTGCACCAAAATCGGAACCACCTCAAAAACGCCGTACCCGCTCTTCGAGTATTTCGTTTAATCAAATACCCAAGCCAAGAGAGATTAAAAAGTATTTAGACGAACACGTTATTGGTCAAGACGAAGCCAAGAAAGTGTTATCTGTCGCCGTTTACAATCACTACAAGCGGCTGGCGGTTATCCAGTCTAAAGCCAGTGGGAAAGCTGGGGCGGATGATGCCATAGAACTGCAAAAGTCTAATATTTTGTTAATTGGCCCGACTGGTTGCGGAAAAACTCTCTTAGCCCAAACGCTAGCGAAAATTCTCGATGTACCCTTTGCTGTCGCTGATGCCACGACACTGACGGAAGCAGGGTATGTGGGAGAAGATGTGGAAAATATTTTGCTGCGACTGTTGCAAGTGGCAGATTTGGATGTAGAAGAAGCCCAACGGGGAATTATCTACATCGACGAAATTGACAAAATTGCCCGCAAGAGTGAAAATCCCTCGATTACTCGTGATGTTTCCGGCGAAGGCGTGCAACAAGCTTTGCTGAAAATGTTAGAGGGAACGATCGCTAACGTACCACCCCAAGGAGGACGTAAGCATCCCTACCAAGACTGCATTCAAATTGATACCAGCAATATTTTGTTTGTCTGTGGTGGGGCTTTCGTAGGCTTAGAAAAAGTTGTAGATCAAAGAGTTGGCAAAAAAGCAATAGGTTTTGTGCAGCCCGGAGAAGGCCAATCGAAGGAAAAACGAGCAGCAGATACTCTTCGCCATCTAGAACCAGATGATTTAGTCAAATTTGGCATGATTCCAGAATTTATCGGACGCGTGCCAATGGTAGCAGTAGTAGATCCTCTAGATGAAGAGGCACTGATGGCTATTCTTACCCAACCACGTAGCGCCCTAGTCAAGCAGTACCAAAAACTGCTGAAAATGGATAATGTCCAGTTAGACTTTAAAGCAGATGCTCTGCGAGCGATAGCTCAAGAAGCCTACCGTCGGAAAACTGGTGCTAGAGCGCTGCGGGGCATTGTGGAAGAATTGATGCTGGATGTGATGTACGAGTTACCGTCTCGTAAAGACGTGACACGGTGTACAGTCACACGTGAGATGGTCGAGAAGCGATCGACTGCTGAACTGATCGTACATCCATCTTCACTACCGAAGCCAGAATCAGCATAAATTAAGTGCTGAGTGCTGTTAGTGATAGCGAGGCGTTTAGCCTGTGCTGAGTAAAGTTAGGAGTCAAGAGTAAGGAGTGAATTATGAAATCAAAACTCCGAATTCAAAATTCAAAACTCCTAACTTTTAACTCCTAACTCTTAATTTCTAACTCTCAAAAATGCCTTATATTAGAGTTCGTGGCGTTGAGCATTACTATGAGTGGGTGAAAAAATCATCTGGTTCTTTGGCAAAACCAGTGATGGTTTTCATTCACGGTTGGGCTGGTTCGGCTAGATATTGGCAAAGTACTGCTAATGCTTTATCTGAGCAATTTGATTGTTTACTCTACGATTTGCGCGGATTTGGGCGTTCTCGTGGCAAGCCAACCATAGTCCAAGCGAGTGAATCTGTTGCCGAGTCCGAGTCACTTCAGGAAGAATCAGACGCAATTAAAGAGTTAACGTATGAATTAGAGGAATACGCTGATGATTTGGCAGCTTTGCTAGATGGGCTGCATATCCACCGTGTTTATATCCATGCCCATTCAATGGGTGCTTCTGTTGCTACTTTATTTTTTAACCGCTACCCCCAACGAGTAGAACGAGGAATTTTAACTTGTAGCGGTATTTTTGAGTACGACGAAAAAGCGTTTACAGCCTTTCATAAATTTGGTGGTTATGTAGTAAAATTCCGTCCTAAATGGTTAAGTAAAATACCATTTGTTGACCGGATGTTTATGGCTAGATTTTTGCATAGCCCTATACCAAATTCTGAACGACAGGCTTTTTTACAAGATTTTCTTGAAGCAGATTATGATGCAGCATTAGGCACAATCTTTACTTCAGTCTCTAAGGCACAATCTGAATTAATGCCCGAACAATTTGCGAAGCTGATAGTCCCAACTCTGCTGGTAGCTGGTGAATATGACAAGATTATTCCAGCTGAGATGGGGCGTCAAGCAGCAGCACTAAGTGACAAAGTTGAATTTGTCCTGATTCCTAAGACAGCCCATTTTCCAATGTTGGAAGATGCGCCAACTTATTTGCGGCGAGTGCAAGAATTTTTACAAATTAATACACCAGAAGCACAACTGGGATGACGGCTTATAACGGTTTCTTAAACAGTTAAGTTTACTTGTGTTATGCCTTGACGCATTTGATATTGTCGTTTTAACCAAGACTTTTGAATTATTTTATCGAGGAATGGAGCAAGTTGAATCAACAGCGATCGCAGCAGGGGATTTTTTCGCAGTAGTTCGCCTTGTTTAGCTTCCTGTAACTGGAGTTGCTGGGCGCGGATAATTTCTGGCTCGCGTTCGGCTTGAATTTGCTGTAATGCCATATCAATCTCTTCGTGCCGGGCTTTTTTATGGAACAGTGGTACAAGATGATTGGCAGCCACAATGACATCACGCAATGCTAGATTAATCCCTTGGGCACGCACCGGAGACATTGGGTGTGCAGCGTCGCCCAAAAGTAGTATCCCTGGTGCGTGCCATTGGGGACAATAACCGACCACAACAGAAAGCCGAATAGGCGATTCTATAGTATCTGCATGATTTCGGAAATGCTCCGCTAGCCATGAGGGTGATAGCGATGCAAAAATCTCTGCCCAGTTGGTTTGCTTGGAATCAGTGTTTTCGTTCGCGGACATTATCCAAGCTAAATGCAGTTTTCCTGATTCGGCTCCATGAAAAATGCTAAATGCGCGATCGCTATTTAAAATAGTACGAAACACATTATCGCTGGCAAACTTGGAACTGGCAGCAAGCTTAAACCAGAGAATATCCACATTTTTCGGCTGGCGTACCAATTCCAATCCTATACGTTGTCGCACAACAGAATTTCGACCATCTGCCCCAATCACTAAGTCAGCAGCTAATTCTCTGCCATCGCTCAGTAATACACCTGCGACGCGTTGATTACTCCACCGTAAATCTTTAACAAGAACACCCTGGATAAATTCAAACCCATCATTGGTTTGAGCTTCCGAAATCAGTGCTTTGAGCAGTGGTGGTTGTGAAACCAGCGTACAAGGTTGGGCTGCCCCCATTGGTTCATCAACTCGAAATAACTGCTTGCCCCCTAAAATAAATTCCCACGCATCGAGTTTTCGATGGGGGATATGCTCCAATAATGCCGATAGACCCATTTGCTTTAGTGTATCTAAGCCACTGGGCATTAATCCTTCGCCACGAAATACACGGTGAAAGTCTCTTGCCGCTTCAATTAACGTTACAGCAATACCACGTTTTGCTAGGAGCAAGGCGAGTGTTGCACCTGTTGGACCTGCGCCCACAATCACAATCTGCACCACCGCATTCCTCCTTTCAAAGATGTTGGTTGAATTATCTTGAGATTAACTCAAACCTAGTTCTCGTTTTAGCAAGTTAATCGAGTTAGCACCGATATAATTCTCAACCTTAATCAGCTTTGGTGGACGAATAATATCTTCATCAGCTGCTTGCACTGCTGCTTGCACCATCGCAAAACTGGCTAAGTCACTGATAATTACCTCAGCCCGCTTGACCATTGCTTGAAGTTTATAAGCATCTTTTGGTTGGGAAGTCATAACTAGTAGTTCATCTCCCCGCAAACCGTGGAGGATGACTTCGGCCGCACGGGCAATTCCAGAACTGAGGCTGACTATGCCTACACAGTTTTCTTTTGGTAGGGTTTTTAAGAAGTTGAGTTCTTTGGTGTAATCGTAGATATCCAGAGGAATTACCCGTACAGCTTTGGGAGCAGCGATCGCTTCCACATCATTGATAAAATATCGACTGGTGACCACTGTTGCAGAAGTAGTTTTATCTAGCACAGCTGTTAGTTCTTCCATTGCTACCAACTGTACTGGTATTTTTAGCGATCGCTCTAATTCATACACCATCAACTCACCAGCACCCATATCATAAGATGGAACTGCAACCAGTACTCGCGCACTACAACGCAAGCGCCAGTCAATTTCTGCTAAAAATAACTCTCTAGCTTGACTCAGCGAAGATCCTTGGGAGAGTAGTTCATCTAGTGCTTGCTGGACAATTTTATAGGCATCGGGATGTTGTTTGAGAGTTGGTGATTGCAGCCTGCTACCGCCCTCATGACCTTGGGCACGCACATAAATTCCGGAACCAGCCAGACTTTCAACAAATCCGTCTTCTTCGAGTTGACGATAAACTTTGCTGATGGTGTTACGGTGTAACCCAGTTTGCATTGCCAGCGCCCGTGTACTTGGCAATTTGTAACCAGGTGGATATTGCCGGGAAGCGATGGCAAACCGGATTTGATTAAACAACTGCGTTGATGCGGGAATTTCGCTGTCTGGCTGAATACGGAATTGAATCATCACCAAACCTCCTGAATACTGAGTGGTGAACGCTGAGTCCTTGTTTCGTATTTGAGTACCTAGCACTTTTAAGTCGGCACTACTTTGGCGCTCAGCTGTATTTAGATGTCAAATATTTGATTTACATATGAAATTTTTCTAGTACAAATTTTGAATGCGCTCACTATGGTAATTGATAATTTAATTGGAAATAACCTAGACATACTGGCATAGTTATATCAAAGAAATACACCGCTAATCACATAATACTGGTAAAAATTATTATGACAGAGCAAGTAATAAATACCACAACGGTTAAACTTTTGCAAGACAATATTCAAGTATCTGCTTATCTAGCAGAACCAAAAGAATCTGGTGCTTATCCAGGAATCGTGGTGTTGCAGGAGATTTTCGGTGTTAACGTTCACATTCGAGAAGTTACAGAACGAATTGCGAAACTTGGGTATGTAGCGATAGCACCTGCACTTTTTGAACGTATTGCCCCTGGCTTTGAAACCGGTTACACCTCAGAAGATATTCAAATTGGTAGAAAATACGCTTGGGAACAGACTCAAGCATCAGAATTATTAAGTGATATTCAACTAGCAATTGACTACCTTAAAGGTCTGCCCCAAGTAAAAAAAGATGGCTTTGGCTGTATTGGCTTCTGCTTCGGTGGTCATGTCGCGTATCTTGCAGCCACCTTACCAGATATTAAAGCTACGGTTTCCTTCTATGGTGCGGGAATTACCACGCGCACACCAGGAGGTGGCGCTCCCACACTTACCCGCACCAGAGAGATCGCAGGTAGTCTCTATGCCTTGTTTGGTAAGGAAGATGCTAGCATCCCAGCCGAACAAGTAGATGAAATAGAAGCAGAGTTAGAAAAATATAAAATTCCTCATCGTGTGTTTCGCTACGATGGAGCTGACCACGGATTTTTCTGTGACCATCGTGGCAGTTATAATCCTAAAGCTGCTGCCGATGCTTGGGAGCAGGTGCAACAACTCTTTAGTCAATTGGTCATTAGTCATTAGTAGAGACGCGATTAATCGCGTCTGTACAATAGTTATTAGTAAAAGATAATTGACAAATGATTAAAGCCAAATGACAACTGACAAATCACAATCTAAACTCCAGTGGCATCAGCTCAAATAAAAATTAATCTTCAAAAGTCATGAATTCCGAATCGAAACTTTCTCAAACAGCCAATTCGTCGTTTACAATGGACGATTTTGCCAAAGCACTAGAAAAGCACGACTACCAGTTTCAAAAGGGACAGGTTGTACATGGCAAAGTGTTCCAACTTGACCATGATGGAGCTTATGTTGATATTGGTGGTAAATCGTCAGCTTTTCTGCCGCGCGATGAGGCTTCTTTGAGAGCAGTGACCGATTTATCGGAGGTACTGCCATTGCAAGAGGAACTGGAGTTTTTGATTATCCGAGATCAGGATGCAGAAGGTCAAGTCACTCTTTCGAGAAAGCAGTTAGAAATTCAGCACATCTGGGAACGATTGGCGCAAATGCAGGAAAATGCCCAGACCGTGCAAGTAAAAGTTATGGGTGTGAATAAAGGTGGTGTCACAGTCGAGGTTCTGTCTTTGCGGGGATTTATTCCGCGATCGCACTTGGCTGAGCGCGATAATTTAGAAGCACTCAAAGGTCAAACTCTGACTGTAGGCTTTTTGGAAATTAATAAAAACACCAATAAACTTATTCTTTCCCAACGTTTAGCAACTCGTTCTAGCAACTTTAGTTTGTTAGAACTCGGTCAATTGGTGGAAGGCAAAGTTACTGGGATTAAACCTTTTGGTGTGTTTGTCGATTTAGATGGAATGAGCGCTCTACTTCATATCAAGCAGGTAAGCCAAAAATTCATTGAATCTTTAGAAAAGGTATTTAAAATCGGTCAGCCAATTAAAGCTGTAATTCTTGACTTGGATGAAGGCAAAGGGCGGATTGCTCTTTCAACCAGAGCTTTGGAAAATTTCCCTGGGGAAGTGCTGGAGAATTTCGATGAAGTGATGGCTTCAGCTGAGGCGCGTGCCAATAGAGCTAGTAACAAAGTATCTGAATAGTTTTAACATATAATCACCGCCAAACGCAGTAACGTTCTGGCGGTGGGCTGTTTGCATAGTATGGATAAATAGTGCGATCGCATAAATTAATCAGTCAATAAGACCAGAAATTTCCAAATTTGTAGCTTCCATGAAATTAACAACTATTAAGATAAATAAAGTGTGACCTATTGGCTTAGTTGGCATGAGGAGATCTTGAGCATAGTTACAAAGTATAAAAATATGCACATGTTTCCTGTTTAAGTATTGAAAAACAAGTTCTGAGCATATAGCAAGCATTTCGAGAACTATAAACACTGTAACTATTTAATTTAGGTATTTATATGTTTCTAGTAACTGGAGCAACTGGAGGAATTGGTCGCAGAGTTGTGCGCCTCTTACGCCAACGAGAGCAGTCTGTGAGGGCATTTGCCCGTCTTACCTCGCGCTACAGCGAGTTAGAACATCGGGGTGCAGAAATTTTCCTCGGCGATTTAGAACGGGAAAAAGATATTCAAAAAGCTAGTCAAGGTGTGAAGTATATTATCAGCGCCCACGGTTCTGATAGCGATGCTTTATCCTTAGACTACCGTGCCAATATTGAACTGATTGACCAAGCAAAAGCAAATGGGGTGCAGCACTTTGTCTTCATTTCCGTGCTGGGAGCCGATCGCGGTTATGAAGACGCTCCTGTTTTCAAAGCTAAGCGAGCAGTAGAGCGATATTTAGAAGCTAGTGGCTTGAATTACACAATTTTACGCCCAGCTGGATTAGCATCTAACTTGCTGCCACTGGTAGAACGATTCCGGGAAACGGGATTGTATTTGTTGATTGGCGATCGCAAAAATCGTACCTCAATTGTCAGTACCGATGATTTGGCAAGGATAGTAGTGGATTCTTTTACAGTTGAAGGCGCTCGCAACCGGATTTTACCAGTGGGAGGGCCGGAGATTTTATTAAGAGAAGATATTCCCCGGATTTTTGGTCGGATCTTCGCCAAAGAGCCAGTAATAATAAATTCACCGCTATTTGTCATTGATGGGTTACAAGGTGCATTGGGTTTATTTAATCCCCAAGCCCAAAAAGCTTTGGGAACCTTTCGCACATTGCTAGCAAATGAATTTTTCTGTACAAAAGATGAAATTGCCAATTTAGAAGCGATTTTTAACTTCCAATTGGAGACATTAGAAAGTTTTTTGCGGCGCTATTTAGCAGTTTGAATTAAATACGAGTCATTAGTCATTGGTCATTAGTCATTAGTGAATAACCAAGGACAAATGACAAATGACAAAGGACAAATGACAAAGGACAAAGGACAAAAATGAGATCTCCCCTAGCTGTAAATGCTGCTCAAGCACGTCAGACAAAAGAACGATTTGCCCAACCTGAGGAACAACTCACCTATGAATTAGGGAAGGCTGTACAGGAATTACCACCTCTGTACACAAGATTATTAGCGGGAACGATTAGCGTTATAGTATTTGGGGCGATCGCCTGGGCCCACTTCTCCCAAATCGATGAAGTAGCAACAGCACCAGGGGAATTAATTGCTTCTACACAGGTAAGACCGGTGACATCCTTGGGTGGAGGATCAATTGTCGCCGTCAAAGTGCAAGAAGGCGATCGCGTTACTAAAGGTCAAGTTTTGGTGCAAAAAGATCCAGACTTGCAGAAAACTGATGTTTCCCGTTTAGCCAAATCTACTAGATTGATTCAGGACGATTTGCAACGTTTGGATGCAGAACGCACTGGAAGCAAAATTACTGGTACTAAACTGCAAGATGAACTTTTAAGCTCCCGTTTGCAAGATTTCCAAGCACGTCAAGCTGGAGCCGAAGCCGAAGCGAATCGCCAGCTAGCGCTCATCGATCAAGCCAAAGTCCGTTTGACTCGGTTGCAAGACAACTTAGTTGCTGCTAAAAGCAGCGTCACCAATGCTAAAACCAACCTTGTCAACGCCCAAAGCATCCGTACTAAAATTGAAAGTAATTTGGCGATCGCTCAAGAAAGAGAAAAAAGTCTACGCACCCTAATTACTCCTGGCGCTGTACCAAGAGTTGATTACCTAGAAGCCCAAGAAAGATTAACTCGTGCAAAGACAGAAATCACTAGAGCACAAGATGAAGAAACTAACGCCCAGAATAGAATTATTGAGGCTGAAGATAAAGTCACATCATTAGAAAAAGATATTGCTGCTCAAACCCAAGAAATTCGCCAAGCCCAAGAAGCTTACAAAGCTGCACAAAATCAAGCCCAGCGCGTAGCATCAGAACGCCAAAGTGAAATTTTGACCCAGTTAAACAAGCGTAAAGAAGAACTGACAACTGTTCAAGGTCAATTAGAGCAGGCGAGAAAGCAGCAAGCTTTGGAAACCATCGACGCTCCCGTTAGTGGTACGATTTACAGAGTCAAGGCCACTAAGGGACCAGTACAACCTGGTGAAGAATTGCTGTCAATTTTGCCAGAAGGGGAAGAAATGCTCCTAGAGGTGAAAATCCTCAACCGCGATATTGGGTTTGTTCGCCAGGGAATGAGAGCAAAAGTGAAAATGGCAACTTTCCCCTTCCAGGAATTTGGCACAGTGGATGGCGAAGTTTTACAAGTCAGTCCCAATGCAATTGTTGATAAAGAATTGGGCTTAGTTTTTCCGACAAGAATTAAGTTAAGTAAACACTCAGTTAACGTCCGGGGTCAAGAAGTGGAATTTACACCAGGGATGGCTGGTACAGGTGAAGTTGTCACTCGTAAAAAGTCAATTTTGACCTTCATTACTGAGCCTGTAACCCGGCGATTCAGCGAGGCATTTTCAGTGAGATAGGGTTGTATTAGGGGTTTAGGATTACTAAACCCCTAAATTTATTGGCGATAGATGAGCGATCGCTACTTAATCTTCTTAAACAAAAGAAAATTAAACTAATTTCAAATAAGATGCTGAATATTCTAGCTAATGCCCAGATTTATACAATTTGGCGAAATATCTGATACAGATAGATCCCAATACTGCTCGCTTTGTGCATTTTTAACTCGGCATTGGATTTGGGGAAAAGGTTAATGGTTCGACAAGCTCACCAACCGGGTAAAGGTTAAAGGTTTTTTCTTTCCCCCTTTCCCCTTCCCCTTTTCCCCAAAACCCGACAAGTATTGAGATAGATCCTGAAAATTACTACAATTCTCAACCGAAACCCAAGAATTTTCTAACCTGTTCTAATTGTTCTAATTGTTTTTGCATTTGCTCTATTAGTTTGCCAAAATCAACATTATTCTCATCTTGATTATTCTCATTGCTATTGATGTTGCTGAATATTGGCTCGTAGTTTAGAGATTGGTACGAGAATTGTGGATTAACTAATCCATCATTATTTTCAGATGATGTCAAATATTTTGTTGTTTCCATAATTGCTTGATTGTTCACATAATCAATCTCGAAATTATCAAAACTAGAGATACTCTCTGATATCGCATAATTTGTTGTTTCTGTAAACGTCTGATTGATGATATAACCGAAATCAGAATTATTAAAACTAGAGATAGTCTTTGGTGTTAAATATTCTGTTGTTTCTGTAATTGCCTGACTCGCAAAAGAATTCACATTAGAAATGTTCAAACTAGAAGTTGTACTTTGTGTACTATTTCCTGAGGTTTCTGCAACAATCTGACGTACTTGGGCATCAGTCAGGTTTGAGTTAGCACTCAGCATCAGAGCAACTACACCAGCAACGTGAGGAGCAGCCATAGAAGTGCCGCTATAAGTGTCATACTGATTATTCGGAACTGTGGAGTAGATATTAACTCCTGGGGCTGTGACGTAGCTGATTTCGCTTGTTCCAGAACGGTTAGAGAAGTCAGCTATGTCATTGTTTCTATCTACTGCCCCAACAGCAATTCCTGACTTGGATGCATAGCGGGCCGGATAATCTGGTGATGAGTCACCATCATTACCGGCAGCCATGACGACAACTACTCCTTTGCTACTGGCATAATTAATAGCTGACTCTAGAGTACGGTTAGAATATCTGCCTCCTAAACTGAGGTTAATGACATCGGCTCCATTGTCCACAGCGTAGCGAATGCCTTTAGCTATAGAACTATACGAACCGGAGCCAGAGTCATTCAAAACTTTGACAGGCATGATTTTGGCATTATAGGCAATGCCAGTGACACCATAGTTATTATTCTCTGCTGCGATCGTGCCAGAAACATGAGTCCCATGGCCATTTCCGTCTAAGGTGTTGTTGTTGTTACCAGAGAAATTCCAGCCATAACTATCATCAACATAACCATTGCCATCATCATCTATTCCGTTATCTGCAATTTCGTTGGCATTCGTCCAGATATTATTTCTCAAATCCTCGTGGTTGTGGTCAACCCCAGTATCTACAACAGCAACAACAACGCCTTGACCTGTGTATCCCTGTGCCCAAACTTCTGGGGCTTTAACAAGGTCTGCTCCCCAATTATTCCCACCAAGATCGGGAACATCAGCAAAGGTATTTTGACCAGTAACTCTAGCCACTGCTGCTGCTGAATTAATTAAGCCATAACCGGTAGTAGGATTATAAGTTCCACTGGTAGCGGCAGTATTGTTAGTGCTAATTTTTGATTTATTTTTATTTAGCAAGTGCACATCAGCATCAGTTGAATTGTAGCTACTATGACCACTGAGATTCAAAGTGTAGTTATCTTTAAGATTAAACGTATTCAATGAGGATATTGAATTAGTATTTAATGCTTTATTAGAAAATGAATTGTTATTCACATCATCATTGAACATGAGTATTTATTCTCAAAAATAGCAATAGTTTTTGACAGTCTGAAGCGTTAAAATCTTTGAAAAAAAGATTTTAATCTGTGAAGAAGCTCTATTGTCAATAATTACTATGTAATTTCAGAAAAAGTTGCTAATTTTACTACAAAAAAATATTTTAAACTTAGGGAGTTTTATGAAGATGGAAATTATCAATTAAATATTAAAGTTTTATCATAAAGTCATAGTATTTTGATACTTTCAACCACCAGATCCCCAACTTCAAGAAGAAATTAGGGAGCCAATAGTGCTCGCTTTGTGCATTTTTAACTCGGCATTGGATTTGGGGAAAAGGTTAATGGTTCGACAAGCTCACCAACCGGGTAAAGGTTAAAGGTTTTTTCTTTCCCCCTTTCCCCTTTTCCCCAAAACCCGACAAGTATTGATTAGGGAGCTTGTTTATGAGGCATTATTTAGGATTGGTATACTTCTTTGCCCAGTTTTGTAAAATAAACAGGAATCAGAATACATAATTTATAATTCTGAACTCTTCTTTTTAATCGAAGAGGGTTCAGTTAAGGCTAAAACTCTTTGTTATAATTATTTTTTTAACAACCGCCAAGGATGCAAATAAATAAGAGTTTCAGAGAGTTTTTGCATAAGTCCTCATCAAAAGTAGCAAGGCTATGGAGATGTATGCTTTAAGGATTTTTGGGGTTGCTGAATGATGGGATGATTGAGGCTGAGGCTCTGACGCAAACACACCAGAGATAGTGGCGTTACTGATTTCATCTATGAAAACGATTGTGCATTATATCAACAAAATCCTTGTAGAGACGTTGCATTGCAACGTCTCTACATCTGGATTTATAAGCTAATGAGCATTTAAGTTGCATAAAACCAGGGCTAGAGCTGCTTACTACAAGCGAATCACTCTGGAAAAATGAATGACGACTAGCTTACCGCAATTCAGCAACGCTCAGGTAGTGATTATGTATTCATGCAAATTCTCAAATCTTCCTGCAATTATGCAACGCCGGATTTTTCTACGCCAAACTATTTCCTGCTGTTGTTGTGACAATCTGACGCACTTGGGCATCAGTTAGACCTTTCTTGGCACTCAACATTAAAGCTATTACCCCAGCAACGTGGGGAGTTGCCATAGATGTTCCGTCTTTAAAACCATAGCTATTGCCTGGTAATGTAGAGTAGATATCCACTCCTGGAGCTGTGACGTAGGGGAGCGTAGTTGCTCCAGCTTCGTTAGAGAAGTAAGCCATCTCTTGATACTTATCAATTGCCCCAACAGCCAGCCCCCAGTTCTTGGCATAGCGGGCAGGATAAATAGGTTCTGAACCGCTAGAATTGCCTGCTGCCATGACTACAATCACCCCTTTACTAGCGGCATATTGGACGGCTGATGCTATTTCACTGTTAGGTTCATCGCCACCCAAGCTGAGATTAATGACATTAGCTCCATTATCTACGGCGTAACGAATGCCTTTAGCTACCCCACTATCCTCGCCAGAGCCACTATCACCCAAGACTTTGACCGGCATAATCTTGGCATCATAAGCAATGCCTGTAACGCCAACACCATTTTTTACTCCAGCGATAGTGCCAGCGACATGGGTGCCATGACTATTTCCATCTAGGGTATTGTTGTTATTGCTGTCAAAGTTCCAGCCATAAACATCATCAATGTAGCCATTACCATCATCATCTTTGCCGTTACCAGCAATTTCCTTAGTATTCTTCCAGATATTATTGCTCAAGTCTGAATGATTGCGATCGACGCCAGTATCTAGCACAGCGACAACAATACCCTTACCTGTGTATCCCTTTGCCCACACTTCTGGAGCTTTTACGAGGTCGGCTCCCCAATCATTACCACCAAGGTTAGGAACATCAGCAAAGGTAGTCTGGCCAAGGGCTTTAGCGACTGCTGCTGCTGCATTAATTAAGCCATAACCATCGGTGGAGTCATAACCGACATTTTTGATGATGGTAATAGCTTTGGCAACAATGTTGTTAGTTTCATTGCTTTCGGCAATATTGTTACTACCATCAGCTTGATACAATATGTAGTAGCTACCCCCGGCGATAGTTTTGCTAATCTGGATTGAAAATGTTTCGCTGCTGTAACTTCCAGATGCAATGCTGCTGGTGTATTCAGAATTCAATAAGATATCTTCATTGGTGAGAATTTGATCTTTGGATAGATAAAGCTTGGTGTAGCTATAACCAGCATTACCAGCACCTTGATTCTTCACTTGATAGCTGATTTGAATATTACCACCCGTTAACCCACTAGTAGAATTGACTGCATTTTGGATTATTAAATCAGCTTTTTTAATGCTAATAGCTTTAGCAACAATATTATTGGTTTCATTACTTTCGGCAATATCATTATTACCATCAGCTTGATACAGCAGGTAATAATTACCTGTGGCGATGCTATTACTGATGTTAATTGTACTTGTTATGGCACTGTAAGCACCCGCAGCAATTGGACTAAAGAAGTCATAACCTAAGTAAGTATCATCACTGCTCAAGGTTGTATTTGTTGAGAGATAAAATTTAGTTTGGTTATAGCCAGCACTACCCGCACCTTGATTTTTTACTTGATAGCTGACTTCAAGACTTCCACCCACTGACCCAACAGTGGGATTGATGGCATTTTGGATTATTAAATCGGCTTTTTTAATGGCGATCGCTTTAGCAACAATATTATTACTTTCATTACTTTCGGCAATATTGTTATTACCATCAGCTTGATATAGCAGGTAATAATTACTTATAGCAATGCTATTGCTGATGTTGATTGTACTTGTTACGGCATCGTAAGCACCCGCAACAATTGGGCTGAGGTAGTCAGAATCTAAGTAAATATCATCATTACTCAAGGTTGTATTTGTTGACAGATAAAACTTAGTTTGGTGATAGCCAGCACTACCCGCACCTTGATTTTTTACTTGATAGCTGACTTCAAGACTTCCACCCACTGACCCAACAGTGGGATTGATGGCATTTTGGATTATTAAATCGGCTTTTTTAATGGCGATCGCTTTAGCAACAATATTATTACTTTCATTACTTTCGGCAATATTGTTATTACCATCAGCTTGATATAGCAGGTAATAATTACTTATAGCAATGCTATTGCTGATGTTGATTGTACTTGTTACGGCATCGTAAGCACCCGCAACAATTGGGCTGAGGTAGTCAGAATCTAAGTAAATATCATCATTACTCAAGGTTGTATTTGTTGACAGATAAAACTTAGTTTGGTGATAGCCAGCACTACCCGCACCTTGATTTTTTACTTGATAGCTGACTTCAAGACTTCCACCCACTGACCCAACAGTGGGATTGATGGCATTTTGGATTATTAAATCGGCTTTTTTAATGGCGATCGCTTTAGCAACAATATTATTACTTTCATTACTTTCGGCAATATTGTTATTACCATCAGCTTGATATAGCAGGTAATAGTTACCTGCGGCGATGCTATTACCGATGTTGAGCGTAGTTGTTGAGGCACTATAAGCACCCGCAGCAATTGAGCTAAAAAAGTAGTCAGAATCTAAGTAAGTATCATCATTGCTTAAGGTTGTATTTGTTGACAGATAAAACTTTGTTTGGTGATAGCTAGCACTACTACCAGTGCCTTGATTTTTTACTTGATAGCTAACTTCAAGACTTCCACCCACTGACCCAACACTGGGATTAATGGCATTTTGGATTATTAGATCTGGTTGAATAGCAGCGACAACAGCACTTGAGGTTACCAGAGATATCGCCTGTGTAGTATTTTTATTATTTTCACTACTCTTAGCTAAGTCTTTATACGTTTGATCTGTAGTGTAACTACTGCGATCGCTAGCTCTAAAACTATTTATACCACTCACGTTGGAGCTAAAGTAATTATTAGAATTATCAAAGATATCAGCTACTTTTAAAGATAAATTACTAGTTTCTATACCAATATTTTGATTATTAGAATTACGCTCTCTAGTAAAAAGCATCAGCTGTTTAACTCCATATATTCAAACAAATTTGCACTATGTAACCGCTCAAATCCTTATTCTTTAGGAACTTGAGCCGGAGAAGTATCTTAATATAAGACAGATACTACAAATACATTTGACTAGAAAATAACATAATTTAGTTAGTAATTTTACAATTTTGCGTATTACAAAATTTATCTTTTACTCTAATTTGTAAGTCATAACTTAATATAAATTTGTAATACTACATTTTTTGTTGATATTAAATTCTTCAACCAATATCTTAGGAAATAATCGGGGAGAACTAGGGGAGAAAATTTATAAGAAACCTCGTTAAAAAACTTCAGAAATTTAAAAGGCGAATGGAGTTATTTTCCATTCGCCAAAAAATATTCTTAAGCTACTCTCCAAATATTTATGTTTTAGGTAGTCACAAGCTTTTAAGTCGTTAAATCTACTATATATTTGCTTGCTGCCGTTGATATAGTGACCAGTACAAACCTTTTTGCTGCAATAACTGTAAGTGAGTACCACGTTCGGCAATCACGCCTTGCTCTAACACCAAAATCAAATCGGCACGTTTGAGGGGAGCAAAGCGGTGAGCAATCAGAAAGACGGTACGGTTAGCAGAAATTTTTTGCAGGTTTTGTAGTACTTGTTGTTCAGTTTCACTATCCAAAGCGCTGGTAGCTTCATCCAAAACTAAAATCGGGGCTTGAGAAAGAAATAACCTTGCTAGAGCAATGCGTTGTCTCTGTCCACCGGATAAAGCTGTCCCGCGTTCGCCGACATTAGTTTCGTAACCGTAGGGTAATTGACTGATGAAGTCGTGTGCTACGGCTAGTCTTGCTGCTTCTACCACTTGCTCTGCGCTAATGTCGGGATTGCCGAGAGTGATATTGTCCAAAATAGAACCGTTAAATAAAAAGTCTTCTTGGAGAACTACACTAATTTGTTGCCGCAGTGATGCTAAATCGGCACTTTTAATATCAAAACCATCAATCAGGATGCGTCCTGATTCAATTTGATAGAGGCGTTGCAATAATTTTGAAAGGGTACTTTTACCAGAACCGCTACGTCCGACAATGCCAACAAATTGTCCGGGGTCGGCATTGAAAGATATTCCCCGTAGAACTGGTTCAAAGTTAGGTCGGTAGCGGAAAAATACTTGGTCGAAGCTGACTTGACCTTTCAGGGGTGGTAAAACTAACCCAGTTCCCTGTTCCGCTTCTGGAGAGACGTTGAGAATATCACCAATGCGGTCTACAGAAAGTAGGACTTGTTGGAGGTTTTGCCACAATTGCACTAAGCGCAAAAGCGGGCCTGTGACTCGACCGGATAACATCTGAAAGGCAACAAGTTGTCCGACTGTGAGCTTTTGCTCAATGACTAACTTCGCTCCAAACCAGAGAATCAGCATGGTGGAAAAATTGGTGAGAAAGTCACCAATATTGCTGCTGATGTTGGAGGTGGTGGAGGCTTTAAAACCTGTGCGAATGAAGCGAGCAAATAAGCCTTCCCAGCGATCGCGTGCTACAGGTTCTGCTGCATGGGCTTTAACCGAGTGAATTCCGGTGATTGTCTCGACTAAAAAAGATTGGCTATCAGCAGAACGGTTGAAAGTTTCGTTGAGCCAGTTACGCAGAATTGGTGTTGCAACTATCGTCAAGGTAGCAAACAGTGGCAATACCGCTAAAGCTACAAAGGTGAGGGGGATATTATAGTAAAACATCAATGCCAGGTAGACCACAGCAAAGATGCTATCTAAAATTACAGTTAATGCTGTACCTGTGAGAAATTGTCGAATTTGTTCGAGTTCTTGGACTCGCGCCACTGTGTCTCCCACACGCCGTGACTCAAAATAAGCCAAAGGCAATCGCATCAGATGGCGAAACAGCTGTGCTGATAAACTCAAATCCAGACGCCGAGCTGTGTGAGTAAAGATAAATAAGCGCAGAATGCCGAGTATAGACTCAAATATGGCGACAAAAAGCAGGGCGATCGCCATGACATCAAGAGTCGGCAAACTCTCCTGCACCATCACTTTATCAATAACAACTTGGGTAATCAGTGGTGTTGTTAAGCCCAAAAGCTGCAAGGTAAAAGATGCTAACAATACTTCCCCTAGCAATCCCTTATACTTCCAAACTGCTGGGGTAAACCAACTGAGGTTAAATTGTTCTTGCTGGGATATGAGTTCTACTTGCCAGAGTTGTCCATCCCAACACGCCTCAATAACTGACTGGGGCAAACTTTCACAAGCATGATCGGGATTTAGAGGATTAGCGATAATCAGGCGATCGCCTCTAACTCCATAGGCTACCACCCAGGAGGGACTCTGGGGTAAGTCGGAATTCCACAACAATAAAGCTGGAAATGATATTTGCCGCAAGTCACCCCAACTCACTTGCAACCGCCGCAACATTAACCCCATCTTTTCTGCTGCTTCCACAACATTTTTTGGGCGTTGTCCTCTCAGTTGGCGTTGCACCCATTCCAGTTGCACGGAATTTTCTAATTGTTGCGCCACCATTGTTAAACATGCAGCGGCAGTGTTCCAACTGGCAACAAAAGGATAATTGGGAACGATTTGATTGGCGGCTGGAAGTCCTTTTTGGGTTTGGAGGGGGAGAGTTCCCTCGGCAGCTGGGGGTAGTGGAACTGTGGGAGAAAAAGAAAATGTCTCCTTTTGTGGTTCCCTTTCCACTGGTAACGCTTGCCAAAATTCCTGAATTTGTGGGTGAGAAAATTCTGCCCACAGTGCTGTCTCCCAAGACAGTACTATCACTTCTTTACTAGCAGCTACAGCTTTAAAATCCGCAGACAGCTTTTGTAAATCGCCAAACCAATCTCCTGCATCGAGGGCGGCTATAGATTTGCCAACGCGTTCCTGAGACAGCCCACTAGATGGGTTTGCCCTACCGTCTCGCAAACGTACCTTACCAGCCACAATCAAGAATTGGTAACCGCCGATATCGCTTGACCAGATTTTATCTCCCAGACGATACTGACGGGCTTGGGATTCATCTTGCAATCGCAATTGCTGTTCGGGAGTCAACCAACACAGCGGTGGTTGATTCCAAGGTAAAGAAGCTAGCACTTCTAATCGTAGAGATTCATTATCCAGAATTTTTAACTCACTTGTAGTTTGACTGTCAGTTTTTGAATTTTCTCTGCTAGCCATTTCTCAAATAATTCATTTTGTAGTGCTTGCTTTAGTTGAGTATCTTCTAAAGAGGCTGGCAGAAATTGTTCTACTCGAAACAAACCATAAGGTCCTTCTCCTTGCAAAGAGGTTCCGCCAACCATTTCTATTGGTCCTACCACTTGCCCAGGACTTGCTACATCTATAGCTGCCCGTAGTGTGTCGGGGAGACTTCCTCGGCTAATGAGTCCCATCATGCCGTTCACAACTCGGTCATCTGCAAGTGAATACTCTTTAGCTAGTTGCTCAAAGCTGCCTCCTTCTTCAATTTGAATTTGTAGTTCGTCTGCCAGTTCGCGATTATCAACAACAATCCGAGAAAGTACCAGCCGATCTAAAAAAATTTTGCGTTCAATAAAATATTCTGGAAGTTTTGGTTCGCTGACTACAGCTTTGAGTTTTTCTACTTTGTAGCCAAAAGTAACCGACGTATGAAATGTTGTGTAATCTGTGTTATTCCTCTTTAACCATTCTTGAAAACTTTGGGGGTCAGTCAGTTGATTGTTGAGTCGAAAATCAATAATTGCTTGCTCAGTTATGGCTGTGCCAATCTCGATATCATCTCGGGTGCGGATTTCTTGCTCAATTACGTACTGGCGGAGAATATCCCCAATGAACTGTCCCAATTTTCCAGAGACTTGCAGGTATTTTACTGCTTCCTCAATAGAAATTGGTTGGTCATTGACTGTCAAAAATGGTAAAGATTCCATGAACTAATTATGTGAAAATGGTTAAACACTCATAGGACTTTTAAATTAAATCATATAGAAATCATCTTGTCATGGATGAATTATTATGATAAAGATTTCATAAACTAATTACACACAAATGGTCAAAAAATATATTGCTAATTGAACAAGAGACGCTCTGAGGCTCTGACATGGGAAATCAATCTATCAGAAATTCTCTTGGCGTGCCTGCGCTTTCTTGATAATATAATTTTTCATGATTAGTTATACGCTGTTAACAAGACAGAACAGGATTGAAAATATTAGCGATCGCCCAGAAGCAAGCCAAAGCGAATTGTCTGAAAAACGCTGTATAATTTTCAGCAGATAATTAAGTAACTAAGTAAAACCAACTAAAACAGCTTAAAGATTATTCATTGTTTATTTTCTGGGCTAGTTGCTTCAAGTTGCCAATGCCCCATGACGCCACTTGCTACTTTGCGGGTTCTCCAAAGGAGTAGAAGTCAGGAAACCTTCCCAACTCAGTGGCTATCTAATGCCCCACACGTAAGCAAATATTACAGCTGCGATCGCACCGATTAATGTATTAAAAATATTTACCACTTCATTGGTGAGCCAGGTATATTTTGATTGCAGTGTTGCCCCAATCACACTTTCTAAGTTAGTGGCGATAAATGCTGCCAACACACACCAAGCTACGCCCAATATATCAATTAAACCAACTCCCCAACCAACAAGGGCGATCGCTACAGAACCCACAACACCAGCTAAAGTACCCTCTAAGCTTACTGCTCCTTCTGTGCCACGGGCCACTGGTTGAAGAGTGGTAATCAAAAAGGTGCTTTTACCGTATGCTTTACCAACTTCGCTGGCAGTGGTGTCAGCAAGCTTGGTACTGAAACTCGCTACATAACCTAATAATAATAGAGATTGGAGATTGGGGATTGGGGATTGGGGACTAGGTAAAATGAATCCCGAATTGAGTAGCCCTACTCCCAAGGCACACAGCGCCCCAGTCAAAGCCGAACCCCAGACGTTTTCTGGACCTCTTGCACCAGAACGCTTTTCGGCAATTCCTTCTGCCTCCTTTTGCGCCATGCCAATGCGGGTAACGCCAGAACCAACTAGAAAATAGAACATTACCACTGCATAACCTTGCCAGCCTAAAGTTCCCCAAATTATTATGGCCAGTAACCAGGCGTGGAATAATCCAGCTCTTGTAAGCAGTTTTTTAGGAGCGATCGCCGCTAAACCCAATAAAATTGTGTTTAATCCTACTCCCACCAGCCAGGGATTTACAGAATTAATTGAGGGTAACATCAGTAATTAGTCAAGAGTAGTTTTATCTGAATATCAACAGAATAACGAATTTATGATGCTTAGTGCTTAATTCCTGATATATTTCCAGACCAAGTAATATGTTTGTATTATTGAATTAATAGCACAGGCATCGCTGTCAAAGCTCGATATATAAATGCAGACAATCTTCTACATATACAATGCGATTTTGACTAAAAAACATGGATTAAACAAAATGCAAAATTTTTCTTTGTTAAGATTTACTCTTTATCTTGTGGGATGGGCATCTGCCTGAATTTAAGCAAGTCAAATGCTGATGCTACAAGATAAATAATGAAATTATACTGAGTGTATTATCATCTCGATCATACTATGATAAAGAATATAGGTTAATGTCAATTAAAACTGTATTGGAATTGACCACAACTAAGACTTTACAGCATAAATTGTAGATAGTATCAATTATTAATTTTCTCATACAAGCTATGAACCAAACTATATTTCATCTTGCTTTCCCTGTGACTGACATTGCCAAGACAAAAACATATTATGTAGATGGCTTGGGCTGTATTCCGGGTCGTGAAAACCGGCACGCTCTAATTCTCAATCTCCACGGTCATCAATTAGTAGCTCATGTCACTAAAGAAATTTTGTCACCCCAACAAACTATCTATCCCAGACACTTTGGACTAATTTTTACTCAAGAAAGCGACTGGGAGGACTTACTAGAAAGGGCACAACAGCAGCAGTTAATTTTTCGTGAACAAAGTAAAAATCGCTTTGTGGGTTCTCCACTTGAGCATCGTACTTTCTTTTTGGAAGATCCTTTTTATAACCTGATGGAATTTAAGTATTATCGCTATCCAGAGGCAATTTTTGGAAGTTACGAACATACACAAATTGGGGATAGAACTTAAGAAATCAGAATTTAAAAATCATAATTCTGAATCTGAGTTCAGGATTGAGTTAATAGGCTGTGCCAATATTTGTGATATTGCTGCTAAAGTATTGAAGTTTGTCAGCATCCAGGAGTGTAAACCAACTCGCATAACCATTTCTTTTCCCACCAGCATTTGTGAACTTTTCGCTGGTACGATCATCAAATCATAAGGTGTCCAGATAGATGTAAAGTGTAACTGCTTTAACATATCAATATCAGCATTCAAATCTTGGAGAAAAAGGCTGTTGGGACGCATTTGGATGCAGCCAGGACGCTGGGAAGCATAAGCAAGCACAGTTCCATTATGTGGTGAAGAAATCGTGATGAACCGCTGTACGCGTTTAATTCCTCCCAGTCGTTGGACATAGTAACGGCTGACAATTCCTCCCATACTGAAACCTACTAAATCCAGTAGTTGTCCTGATGCAAAGTTAGCTGTAACATAATCTGCTATCTGCTTTGCCAACTCATCAAGACCTAAATCACCATTATTGGGTACTAAGTTCAGGGTATATACAGACCAACCTTGCTGTATTAGATACGCCCTCATTTTCCGGAAAACTATCTCTGTGTCGCCAATTCCGTGTATTAACAAAACCGGATTGCGCTGCTGATTTTTAATACTCATTGACAAAATCTGGCTGAATTAAGGGTGTAAGTTCCACTCAATTTTAGATTTTAAATTTTGGAAAATGGAATTGAAAATCCAAAAGTTCGCGCAGCCCGTCATATCGGAGAAAGAAAGGTCAATCTAAAATCTAAAATCCAAATAGGTACATACTTCTCTACAAACTGAAGTTACTGGTTTTCGGATTCTTGAAAAGATATTTAGCAAAACTTAAGATGCTTGAAAATTAAATTACGTCAAAAATTTAACTCAGTGTATAAGTAAAGTAGCTGGCTGATGATTTAACAAAAAAATGTTAATTTTTATGAAGCTTGCTTTCAGAATCTTGCTCTTAGTTACAGTAAAATTTAATAATTAGTTCTCGGTATATAGCTGGTAAGTGCTTGCAACGAAGCATTTATGCTGTAGTTTTACTACAATGTTCATTAAACACAAACCTATAGAGGTTGTCACCAGAACAGGGTGACGCAAAGCAGAAAATGTAACACTTTGTCGTAATTTTTAACAATTGCGGTCAAATTTCAAATATAAAAGGCAGGAGTAATGTAATGGGTTTTATCAAAAAGTTGATTTCAAGTATTCTGGGTTTGCTAGGCGGCATTCTCGGTTTCGTGACTGGCCTGCTACCTGGAAAGAAAAAAAGCAACGACTACTTCTTAGAATTGGATGAGGCGAAGGATACTGCTAAAGAAGCAGCTAAAGAGGTAGCGTCGAGTGCTAAAAAAGCAGTGGAGACAGTTGCCTCGAGTGCGAAAAAAGTAACCGAAACAATTACCTCAGATGCACCAACCGCATCCAAGCCAGCTTCATTGAATGGAGCAAAAGCCGACACAACTAATGCTAAGGCAAAATCGACTAAATCAACTAAACAAGCAAAATCAGCAGCTGAAAATCCAAAACCAGCTGATGTTGAGCTAGTCCAGACTGCTGAGGGTCTAAAAATTCAACCTGGCAACAATGCAAAAGCGGCCGCAGCTAAAGTCATAAAAGAGCAGCCAACTGAAACCACCTTTGCACCTAAGTATCTAGCTCCTTCAGCTAATGGCTCTAATGGTCGTCGGCGTCCAGGGGCAAACATGAATGCTTACTTAGAATTAGCACGTCAGGTTAAAACCCCTGCTAATAAGTAGAGACACCGAATTTTGCATCTCTACAAATTTGTTAAACGTGAATACGCAAGGTTAAGATAACTTTGGCAGTTGTAGATGTGGGAATTCTCCAAAGTAGGAGCGATCGCTTAATTTTCTCCACTACAGCTGCATCTTTTTGGGTTGATGCTTCTTCATCGAGCATTATCCCTCCTACCCGACCTTTTTTGATGGTGAACTCAAAGACGATTTCACCACCAAAGCCTGGGGGTAAATTTATTTGTTCTAAGTGCTGGGTTAGGTCAGCAATCGCTGTTTCATCCAAGCCAGTGGCACTGATGACTTCTAACTGGTGAGAGATGGGTGCTGCTAGTTTTGGGGATGGCGCGGCTGATTCTTCTCGTTTTGTCCCCCGCCTCCTTTGGCGGAGAAAATCTGGAACGTCTTCTGCTGGGGCTGGTGGTGATGCCATCGGGAATGATATTTGACGCGCAACAGCACCAGCAGGAGGACTGCCAAATACTCCTTGGTAACTAACAGCTTCTGGCATTTCTAGTGGCACCTGCATAGACAGATATTCGCTTCCTGGTTCAACCCGCACGTCATCACTGACGGCAACAAAAGCAGTGTATTGAGAAAGCAATTGATAAGTTAAGGCTGTTTGTGTAACTGCTTCTACACCAGCTTTCGTTTCAAAAATCACCATTTGATTCATCAATTCTTTAATACAAGCACGTCCCCACAACTGCGCTACAGCAAGATTTCCTGTTTCCTCAAATGTGAGGTGAAACGTCTTTTGATAGTGCTTACCGCCCGCAGCAATGCCGGAGATTTGTAGATTACCGCTGACTTTATTCTGTTTGCGACCAAACAAAACTAATGGTTGTTCGCAAAATAAATCAGGCGCTATCTTTGGATAAATCACGGGTGATTCTGTGTCACCCTGCCAAGAGATTTGAATATTCGTAAGTACAGGATTGTTGATTTGCTTGTAGAATTTTTCAGCAACTTCTTCTGTAGGTTCATCATGACGAATAATTCTAGATATTCCCCGACCAATTTCGGCGATGCGATTCAATAAAAAACGGTTCACTGAACTACCAGCACCGAAACTATAAAGGCGATTTCCCACTTGGAGGTGCTGTTGTACCTCTGCCAAAATTTCATTTTCGTTGCCGATGTAGCCATCGGTTAGAAGTACAACAGAGCGTAATCTTCCGGCTGGTGTAGGGAAATTGATGGCTGTACGAATGCCACTGAGCATTTCTGTACCGCCAGCAGCTTGTAAATTGTTAATGTAAGCGATCGCTTTGGCACGATTTTCTGCTGTATTCGCTAGAGGTGTCTTTGATAACTGCCTAACAGTATGGGAAAAATCGAGAATTGTAAAAGTATCGTTGGGATTTAGCCCATTAATAAATCGCCGCATTAATTCTTGACACTTTTGCAACGGATCGCCTGATTGGGAACCAGAAGTATCCACTAAAAAAACGACATCTTTGGGGACAATTTCATCAATAGAATATTCCAAAGCTGGAATTAGATAAATTGTAAAATGTCCGCCGCGCTCGTCAGCTTGGGTTAATACTGTGGATTGAGTTGCTTTGCCAGAAACTTGATAGCGGAGAATTAAATCTTTGTTGGGAATTGTATCTTCGCCAGCTAATTGAACCCGCACTATTTGACCTGAATGTTCAATTTTTAATTGATGGGAAGGAGAATGCACTTGAGAAATTGGTAAACCTGCATCAATTTCCACTGTGACATTAATATCGTGACGACTACGCATTCCTTCTGGAACTACAGGTGGTTTAATCCGAGAAGCATCAGGAACTCTATCTGTATCGCTGCTATTATCTATGGTTGTTCCAGGAATATATCTTGGCCCCACCACCATCGGGAAAACAAACTCGTAGTTTCCCGCCTCAAATTTTAAACTTTCAGTGTAACGAATTGTGACATCAATTTGTTCGCCAGGTTTGATGTTTGCTAGAGATTGGGTAAAGATGTTGTCTCGTTCCTGTTCTAAAAGTCCTGCGGTGCGTCCTTCTTGTTTTGCCTTTTCATAGATTTGTTGCGCTTCTTCACGTTTTTTAATATTACCTTTGATGGTGCGATCGCCTATTTTGATTTCCATGTCATCTACCGCTGCTTCATCAGGTAACGGAAAGATATACATTGCTTCTAAAGGCTGCATGAAGGGATTTTCAAAGCTTTGGATGACCTCAACTCGTGACAAATTACCTGCAACTTTTGCCAGTACTTCCGTATGTTTGAGGGGAAAAACTAGCTTTTCTCCTTGAGGGGATTGGACGTATAAACCCCCTAGCTGTTGGTTTTTAGCACTTACTGTATTCATAGGTTTAATAGCTTCCTTTGTGTGGAACATAACCCTAGAGTAACCAAAGCAACAAGTACTGTAACCTAACCACTCTTAGGAGTTTTGTTAGGATATGGAGTAGAAGTTGATACATCCAAAAATGGCACCAATTACCCAACCCTTTACACAAGCTGCAAATGACTGGAATTTAGAAACTTTATGCCAAGATCTCAACTCTGCCAAACAGCAAATTTCTGGGAAACCCAAACAACTTACACCATTGGAAATAACTTGTCTGAAGGGATTGCTTTGCGGTTATAGTCCCAGTGAAATAGCTGCTGCAATCAATCGGGAAATTAGAGGTTTAAGAGTTGATTTATCTAGAGGATTGTATCGCTATATCGAAGTACTAACTAACCGGCCTCCTAACACCTTAAAAGACTGGAGGGAAGTTACTGATTGGCTAGCAAAAGCTAACTATAAAACCAGTTTTTCTCATCTTTCTTTGCCAAATAATGATTCGTTAATCAGAATTGTCGATATTTCCCTTGAAGGCTCGGCTAATTCTTGTGTGATTGATTTGAAAGTCCGTAATATTGGCAATCAGGTTGCTTTTTTGAAAAATGCTAAGTTTTTATTTCATAATGTTTGGGTGCTGAAAAGTTGGGTTTTACCTAGACTTGAAATAAATGAGCAGCTAGCTTATGCACCAGCGCCTGCTATGGCGGTGCAGCGGAGTAGAACTGTTCCACCTAGCTGTGATTACCAAGTTTATTTACCAGCACCTTTAAATTTTGATGTTACTTTACCATTCAATTTTGTTACAGATAATTATTTAAACACGCAATCAAAAATTATTTATATTGAAAATTTTAAAATTTCCCAATGCGTGAGTTCTAATGATGTAGATAGATTTATGTTTACTTTATTTTTGCCCAAGAATGAACAACAACTGTCTAGTAATGACCAACTACCATATTTGATACATACATCATATATTTATAATTTTAAACTAGAACTTATTTATGATGAAGATAATAAGAGTATTCAATCTTCTGATTTAATTATTTTGTTGGAACCACAATATCCGGAGAATATAGAGCTACGAGAATTTTTCACAGAATCTGATTCCATAGTTCCCACCGAAATTAAAAAATTGAGTCAGGATAATTTAGAGTTACTAATGGCAATAGCCAAAATCAAAGGTATTACGAGTTCCTCACTCAATTCTTTAATGAAAAGAGCGGTGCGTTAGGGTAAAGCGGTAAAGCACCCTACTTTATATTTACTATTTATTTAACAAACACTAATCCACTATATAAATGAAAAGCGGAGTCCCAATTAGTCTGTTCTCTGCGAAATAGGTGAATGTGAGATTCAATTTGACCCAGCATTTCTGTTTGATCTAATGCTGTATCTGCAAAGGGTGTGAAATCTGACCAAGTTTTGACTTGAGGTAGTTGCTGGTCAATCCAATTTGATAAACTATTCCAATTAATTCTGATTGTATTTTGGCTAACTTGAGGAATGATTTCTAAACCTTGCTGAAATTCATAGCCGTTATCATAAAGTCGCAGAATAGAACGTCTAGCAGGTAAGTGTAAATCACAAAACTGAGCATAGTCTTGTGTTTGAGTTTTCCGTTCGAGTTTCCCGTGGGCATCAATATCTACAACTTGTTCAAAAATAGGCAAAAGCCCCACTACTCGTGCTGTGACTTCTGACCAATCAAAGGTTAAAGAACCGAGTTGGTTTGCTTGGTTGCTGCAAACAACAGTGGCTTTTAATTGAGATTCTGAGAAATATTTGACTTGAAAAACTTGAATTTCTTGAATGGTGGTTATTGTTGTCCAGAAACAGGGAATACCAGCTTGCTGTAGCTGTTCACCATAAAATTTTAGTTCTCCCACTTGTCCAGTGCGGTATAGTCTCCAGCCACGACTTGGTAGCATGAGCCTTGCACTGTAAGGATCTGTTTGCATAATCTGGGCAAATTTTCGAGATGCTTCTGCTTTCAGTTCGTTATTGAGAGGTTCTAAAATTAGTACGCCAAGTTCAGTTTTACTAGGTTCCGATGTTGCTTTAGCAATAGCCCTTTGTCTTTCTTCTTGCTCAATTTCTTGCAGCCGCCGCAAACCTTCTCGTGCTAACGTCAGTATTTTAGTATTCGTCGTATCTCGCAACAGTTGTCGATAAATTTTTTCTGCATCCTGGTACTTTCCAGATACTTCATGCAGCCTACCCAGATAAAATTGCACCCAAGGATGTTCTGGCGATTCTTTTTGCAGCTGTTTGAGTAATTTAGCAGCTGTTTGATAGTCTTTATTGTCAAAGGCGATCGCAACTTGCTCAATCATGTTTCAATTCACACTAGAGAAATATCTCACGCCTCTGCGTGAGTCATAACTCATTTATACTTCACAAGCTGCGGTAATCAAGGTTAATGCTACTACTGGCGCTGTCACTGCTCTGAGGATGCGACGGCCAAGGGAAACAGGTTGGAATCCAAAAGCGATCGCATTTTCAACTTCTTGAGTTGTCCATCCGCCTTCTGGCCCGGTGACAATGACAATTGTCTCTTGTCCTTTGTCATTTGTCATTTGTCCTTTGTGGTGTAAGCAATCTTTTAAGTGGGGAGAGTCACCACGAGCTACACAGATATATTTTTGGCTATTTGCAAATGACAAACTAGTGCTAAAAGTAACAGGTTCTAAAATTGTCGGTACGAATGAACGTTCTGATTGCTCGGCGGCTTCCGCTGCGATGCGCCGCCAGCGTTCGAGTTTTTGGGGACTGGGATCAAGCAAAGTGCGATCGCTCAAAACTGGTGCAATACAAGTTACTCCTAATTCCGTACAACTCCGCACAATTTCATCGAATCCATTGCCTTTGGGCAACGCCACCATCAACGTAATCGATACAGGTAATTCAGTTTCTACTGAGATGGATTCTAAAACTTGTGCTTGTTCCCCTGCTAGCTGCGCCAACCACGATTTTCCTTTACCATCCATTGCAATAAAGCGATCGCCTTCACGCAAGCGTAACACCCGCCCCAGGTAATGCTGCTGTTCTTTGGTGAGGAAAATTTGCTGTTGTTGGAGTTGAGAGGGTGCGATCGCAATTCTTTGCAGTTGAGACATTTTTCTGAATCAATTACTCTGCTGTAGACATTTGCTGTTTAACCCAGCTACGGAAAGCACGAGTGGCTGCTATTTGTCCTATTTTCTTGCTTTCTTGGATAAATCGAGGAATTTCTGTCACCAGCACAGATGCAAAAGTTGGACTGTTTTCACTCTGCGAATATTGCCCATTGTTAAGGGTGTAAATTCTCAACACAGTTCCGTTATATCGCCAGAATTCTGTGACTCCCATTGAAGCATAAAGGTTTAACTTATTTATTTTGGATCTGGAATATTCTACTTCTAATATCAAGTCTGGTGGTGGGTCTATATTCAGGTCAATATTTTCTTTGTTGCGGACTAAGAATTCGTTTTGAATATAATAACTACTATCAGGTTCGGCTCCTTGCTCCAAATCATCCCGCGTCATAGTCAAAGAACCAGCGCTTTTAACTTCTAAACCAAATTCTTCACACAATACAAGAACAAAACCCTCAATCAGACGGTTTGAGTTCTCATGTGGCATCAGCGGGGTCATAATTTCTACTATTCCGTTGTCATAAGCTAGCCTCTTATTTCTCTGAGATCCCATATCTGCCAACATTGCTTTGAATGTTTGCCAGCTGATGTTTTGCAGCACATCCCTAGTTTCTGACAATTTTGCTGTGGTTACCATAGTTCAGTTTTCTTGTGGATGTGTTCCTAACTATATTAGGACTTATGCGAGAGAGACACAGATATATTTATCTGTGTCTCTTTTTAATTTCATTATCTTCAATTTTCCAGCTTACGAAAGATTCTGGAAGTAAACCTCTAAGGCTTCGGTTACTAACTGAGTCATTGGCTTACCTTGGCTTTCGGATACTTCTTTCAACTTCCCGTAGATATCAGCTTTCAAATTTACGCGGTGGCGTGATTTGTTCGCGCCATTAGCTGTGCCAGGTTCGTAGGTGGCGCTAAATTCACGGATGGCATCAAAACCAACGCGATCGCAAAAATCACCAAAGCTTTCTTTTGATTTCCGTGATTTCTTAAAGTAAACAAAAATTGGCTCTAGGAAGCCTTCCAAGTCATTATGGTGCAGCTTATCGATGTAAGGTTGTGCCAACCGTGTCTGATTTGGCGAACCCCCTAACCACAATTGGTAACTCTCTGGGGCGCTACCCACAAAGCCTAATTCCGCCATGTAGGGACGAGCGCAGCCATTGGGACACCCTGTCATCCTTACCACAAAATGTTCTTTTTGTAAACCTAATTTATTCAACAGAGCGCGAATTCGCTCTAAAATCCCCGGTATTGCCCGTTCTGATTCGGTAATTGCCAAGCCGCAGGTAGGCAAAGCAGGGCAAGCCATCGAATAGCGCTCTAAAGGTTCGATTTTACCAGGGTCAGAAACCACACCGTAACGATTGAGAATTTCTTGAATGGTTTCTTTGTTATCTGGTTCGATATCGTAAAAAATCACGTTATGGTTGGGTGTCAGGCGGATGTGCAAGTTAAATTGCTCGACAATTTCCCGTAAAGCAGTTTTCAGTTGAAACGAACCTTCGTCTTTAATTCGACCATTGTCAATGGAAATTCCTAAGAATAGCTTGCCATCGCCTTGTTCGTTCCAGCCGAGGAAGTCGTGATATTTCCACTCTGGGAGTGATTTGAAGGGTGCAAGTGATTTACCAAAGTATTCTTCAACTTGGGCGCGGAATTTATCTACACCCCAATCGTTGATTAAATATTTTAATCTGGCGTGACGGCGGTCAGTGCGATCGCCATAATCTCTTTGGGTGGCTACAATTGCTTTTACTATGTCGTAAACGTCTTCTTTAGCTACATAGCAAATTGGATCTGCTAACCTAGCGAAAGTTTCTTCTTTATTGTGTGTTCTACCTAAGCCACCGCCAGCAAAGATATTAAATCCTTCTAATTCTCCCTTCTTATTGGTAAATACCACCAAAGTCAGGTCTTGAGAATATAAATCAACCGAATTATCTCCCGGTACAGTCACGCAAGCTTTGAACTTACGCGGCATATAGTAGGTGCCGTAAATCGGTTCTTCGTTGTCATGAATAATTGTGCCATTGCCATTACGCGATCGTGCGGCAGTCACCTCTGGATTTTCTTCTCTTCGAGACGCTGCGCGAGCGCCGCTAATTGCCTTTTCGCCATCTAACCAAATTTCGTAGTAAGCGCCTGTTTGTGGTGAAAGCAAATCAGCAATATTCTGGGCATATTCCCAAGCATACTGGTAATCTGGGCGATTTTTAAATGGTGCTGGAGGTGCCATCACATTGCGGTTGATGTCTCCGCAAGCTCCCAAAGTCGAACCCAAGTTATTGACAATGGTAGCAATTGCTGTTTTGAGATTTTTCTTTAAAATTCCGTGCAGTTGGAAACCTTGGCGGGTAGTTGCTCGTAACGTGTGATTACCATACTCATCAGCCAGTTTATCTAAAGCCAGATACAGCTGCGGCGGCACTAAACCACCAGGGTTTTTTGTCCGCAGCATAAACTGGTAATCTTTCTCCTGTCCCTTAGCGCGGTTGTCACGGTTATCCTGTTGATAAGAGCCGTGAAACTTCAACAGTTGCACAGCATTTTCACTAAAATGAGTAGTATCTTCAAGAATCTCAGTTGCTACAGGTTCGCGCAAAAAATTACTATTTTCCTTAATTCCTTCTACTTTAGAAGGCTTACGGCTAGTGATGGGGGAAGGAGCAGATTTAACCATGAGAGTTGTATAGTATTCTCAATAAAGCATTCGTTGACGCCGAATTACAAGATATTTAGTATCCTTTCGGCTAATTTATCCCCGGTAATCCGGCCGGAATAATGAGGAATATTCTAATTTTAACACGGCAAAAGTCGGCTTTCTCAGTGATGTAACACTTAACAAAACCTGTTCTTGAGAGTTCCGTTAACGGCAGCAGGGTGTTTTGACCGTGCTGAGTAAAGTATAGAGTGATTGAAGACTCCTGAGTTCAGATTGATGATTAAAATTCATCAATTCAACGGAGAAATAGTTTTTTCTCGATAAATATAACGTTTTTGAGTTACCAGAAGTCAGCACAATAAGTAGGGTAGCACACCTGTGCTACCCTACTCTCAACATTTATCCTTCCTCAGGTGATACTGACGAAGTTTTTTTTCACTCAGCCAGAAATCGCAGCTAAGATTTACTTTAATTTGAACTTTAGTGACTGAGGACTGTTTTGGTCATCTTTTATTTAAAGCTATAGCCAATACCAGCATTGATGCTAACAGCAGGAGTATCGCTATTTTGATAAGCACTAATTCCTACTTTGGCATTAGTATAGACGAGGAAATTGTTAGCAACTTCCGATTCAACACCAGCCCCGACTACTACCGCGTCTTTGTTACCTATAGGAGTTGCTGAACCATCTTTTTCTACAAAAGAATAACCACCAGTTAAATAGGCATTAGTTCTATTTGCAATTGGCACATCTACAGAAACTTCTGGAATAATGGCACTAGTTTGATCGCTCCAAAGAACATTTCCGCGTGCAGAAAAAGGTGTATTTCCTAATTTAACGCGACCTGTGACATGACCACCAAATGTGGCATCATCGTTAGTTCCTTGTCCACCGCTAGTAACCCCAGCTGCAATGCCAGCACCAACATAACTAGCATCAGTACCCTTTTTGGTTTGGGCAGAAGCTTGACCACCTGATAGAAGAACAGGAGCAACTACTAAAGAAGATAATGCAGAAATTGTCAGAATAGACTTGAGTAAACGTTTCATAATTTTGACCAAATTTTGTATTTTTTACTGTTATATTCCCAGTCGAAAAGTCAGTAAAAAGGTTCCAGATAGTTCTGGTATTTTCTTAAGTAGCTGTTGCGATTGATGCACCAGACTTAAAAGCAATTTAGATAAATAATTTTGGACAAAATGTTATAATTACACTTAATTTTTTGGAAATTCCGAGTTTTTCATCTAAAAAACAGACGCTTTCAAAAGTGGCATAGTTATGGGAACTAAAAATTAGCCGTAATCTAGTCAAACAATAGCCAGTAAACTGACTTTATCTGGACTTTTCACAGAGGATGAAAAAGTAGCCTGTAGCATCTATGGCAACAAGCGAGAGAGTAAATCTATAAAGTTAATTTTTAGCAATTATTGGAGATTGAATAATGCTAACCGCTGCAAAAACGTTGTCTGGTTTGATGGGTTTATGTGTCGGTGATGCATTGGGTGTGCCAGTGGAGTTTACTAGCCGTGCAGAACGAGTAAAATCTCCAGTGACAACAATGTTGGGTTATGGCACATGGAATCAACCGGCGGGAACTTGGTCAGATGACAGTTCGTTGAGCTTTTGCTTGGCAGAAAGCCTTTGTAGAGGGTATTCCCTAGAAGCCATAGCTAATTCCTTCTGGCGCTGGTACAAGGAAGCTTACTGGACTCCTCGTGGCGATGTATTTGATATTGGTCAAACCACTCATACAGCACTGATGCGCTTGAAACAGGGAGTAGTAGCCCACCAGGCGGGTGGCAAAGTTGAAAATAGTAATGGTAATGGTTCGTTGATGAGAATCTTGCCGATGGCTTATTGTCACAGAAGCTTAACTTTAGGCGAATTGATAGCGCGGGTGCATGATGTTTCAGGGATTACTCATGCCCATGCGCGATCGCAAATGGCCTGTGGGATTTATATTAGTATTGCAGTGTCCTTGCTCGAAGGCGCTGACCTGCAAACTGCTTATCTCCAAGGATTACAAGATATCCGACCAATTTATTCGGTGCGGAAATTTTTGTTAGAAAAGCCGCATTTTGGCAGAGTTTTCAGTGGTGAGATTGCCAAGTTACCAGTAGAAGAGATTAATTCTAGTGGCTACGTGATTGATACCTTAGAATCATCCCTGTGGTGTTTATTAAATAGCTCATCTTACTCTGAAGCGGTACTGAAAGCTGTTAACTTAGGCGGAGATACAGATACTACCGCCGCCGTCACTGGTGGGTTAGCAGGAATTTACTACGGCGTGGAAAATATTCCCCGACAATGGATAAATCAAATTGCCCGCAAACAGGACATTATCTACTTGGCAGAACGTTTTGCCAGGGCTGTTTATAGTTGAAGGAACTGGGGACTGGCGATTGGGGAGTGGGGACTAGGTAGGATGAGGAAGTGAAACAGAAATAAGCAATCTCCCATAACTGATACCCAATCCCCAGTACCCAGTCCCCAGTCTCCAGCCTTAAACCGGAGACAAAGAGTAGATTTGACCATCAATTAACAATCGTGTGATTCCCTTAGCTTGGAGATGAGTACGAGCCTTATGCAGCATTTTACTATCGGGGACTTTAATCACGCGATCGCGTTTGGTAGAGAAGCGCTTGGCTACGCGATGATTATCAAACACTGGTAGAGTTCTTTGCTGGGTTTCGAGATTGGGAATTTGCCCTAAGTCGCCAAAATCCTTGAGAGGCCGCGTAATTAATTCCGAGGAACGGTCAATCACCAAATAGCAAGTTTTCGGCAAATGTGCTGCCGATAGTGGTAAAACTTGAACTGATGCTTCACCTGGTCTGCGTTTCGTGACTAGGGGTCTTAGTTCATCAAAGTCTTCTTCCTCGAAGTCTTCTTCCTCCTCAAAGTCATCATCTTCTAAATCGTCATCTTCTAAATCGTCCAAATCTTCTGATTCATCTAGCAAGTCTTCTCCCAACATCTGTGCTATGACAGTTACTTCGGGACGTTCATCCTTGAGTATGGGGCTGGGGATACTGGCTATTTCCAGGGGTTTTGGTTGTGGAGTTTCTAGTTTCTCTGTGACTCGTAGCTTCGGTTTTTCTGTTGCTGAGGTGCGTCGCCGCACCCGTCTACTAGCAGCAGTTGACTCGTCAGTATCTTCTGAGTAGGTTTCTTCTTCTACTACACGACGCACCTGTGGTAGTTCAACCTCTACCACTTTGGGCTGGGTGTCGCTAGCTGCAACTTCGATTTCTGGCTCTGGTTGACTCAGCAGCGGTAACTGCTCATAGTTTACCTGTGCCCTACCCTCAGGAGTTCTGGCAGCCCGCTTTAAAGAGACTAAGTATTCATACTCGTCTTCTGGCAAAGTGCTTTTGAGCAGGCGACTAATTGTCGAGTTACTTACACCATAGCGGTCTGCCAAAGTTGAGGTTGTTTCGGCACTTTCTCGATATAACTTCAGAATTTCTTGTTTGTCAGAGTCTGTTAATTTTCTCACGGTAGATACCAAAAATCTTTGCTAAGCTCGTTTTCGTGTGCTGGTACGCCGCGTTCGTCTCAGTGATGCGTCATATTCTAGGGCAGCGCCCATGCCAAATAACACTCCACTAAATACCCAAAACACTTCTAGTATCTCTCCACTTTGATAATTGGGACCTTGGGCGTATTTAAACCACATATCTGCAATGTAGAGCGAAAAGGCCGCCGCGGCAATCATTCGCCAAGACTGGGAAACTCTTCCTCCCCAAAAGGCTAACAGCAGAGTGGTAGCAATAATTAACAGAACTACGTCGCTAACTACGTAAAACCAATTCAAAATAGCGACTAACAGTTCTGAGGGTGTTTCCTGTTGTCTAGAAATCCACCATGCCAACAAACTACCGAATACAGCAATTGCTAACACAATTAGCCACTGCCATTTTTCCAGATTGATTCGCCTGGAAGCCACAGCTAAAATCATGCCTGCGCCAAGTAACAGATAACTCAATACAAAAAATATATCGCCTAAAGACACATCCGGTTCTTCTTTTAAAACTATTTCCGTATACCCGAAAATTATCCCTCCAACGAAATAGGAAAGCATACCTAAGCCAATAGAGAGCCAAACATTCCGACCACTGACGATTTGCGGACTAAGCCAGTTTCTCAAGCATAAGATACCGGCGCCCAAATAAGCTAAGGCTTCAAAAATATTTGTGCCAATCACATACCACTCGGCTCGGCTTTCTATGCCATCTGCTGCGGGAATTTTGGCACTAAACAACAAAAAGTATAACAGTGCCACCACGCCCCAACCAATATTAGCCAAAACAATGTTCTGAGTGGTGAAAATCGATTTAGGAACCAAGGAATTGTCGTAAGAGTTATTCATAGGGCTTGACTATGTAGATGCACTCTGGCAGTATTTTGAGTTAAAGGATTGTATAGCTAGCAGTATGTCTGCCAAATAATACACAATCGGACACCAAAAGCAAGTGCCGACAGTAGTAAATGTTGGAAAAAATTTCCAGACTACTGCCATAGTTTACCCAGTGCTGATTGATTTAGCCAAGTGATAAACAGCGATCGCTCGGCTTCTGGCATATCTTCTAACTTATAAATCACTTGTTTGGTAAAGTTGGCATTCCCAAAATAGGACTTGCCTAGTCGATGTAACTCTTGCAAAAGGATAACTACGTGATTTTCTTGCCAAGGAGGCAGCTTTGGTGCAAGCAAAGGATTGGTAGATACCAAAGATTTAACTGTTTCTGGAGGAGATGCTTGGGGAAATTGCTTTTGCTGGAATACCTCCGCAATATCTTTCTCAAATAATGCAGCTTGCCTAGCACCCAAAAACTCTTCAATGTCGATATAAACACCCTGCAACAGTAAAATAGTGGCTTGGATTAAAATCCCCGTCTTGCCATGACTACCACCTGTGTCGTTACCCAACTGTTCTAAACGGATTTTCCCCCAAACGCTGAAACGTTCCGGTTCTTCCAGTAAGACACAGGCTTTACCCCGGTTATCCGTTAATTCTCTCCATAAGGCTCTAGCTTCTTCTTCTTGACTAGCTTTGAAGACACTAATCAAGCGAAAAGTCTGCCCTTGATAATCTAGGATCGGCACCTGCTGATCCCGTTTCGGGTGCTGAATGCTTGATATTTCAACATCCTGCCGTTTGAGAATAAACATGGCACTAGCAAATAACTCCTCACAGGGGCATTCTTAATATGGAATATATAATGGCATTTGGCAGCATCGCCAAGGCTGAAATTACCTAGCGTGCTGTAAAAATGGGCGAAGCCGATCGCTTCGCTAGGTACTTCATTAGACTAAGCTGCCTAGAAGGACTCGGCCCAGGGTAAACAACCCCTTGACAACACAATATACCTAACCAATACGCCATCTGCTTCGTTTTTAGTGTAGATTGATAACTAGCGACTTGGATCTTAGCCTTGCTAGCGATCAATCTGCAATTTTACATTGCCTTTTAGTCGAGAAAAACGATATAATATCCTAGATGACTCTTTTGGGAGCCAGAATATTCTTTTGGGCGCGTAGCTCAGTGGATAGAGCAATTGCCTTCTAAGCAATTGGTCGCAGGTTCGAACCCTGCCGCGCTCGTTTGAATTTATTAACGCACCAGACGCGATAAATCAGCGTCTCTACAAGAATTATTGAGGATTGTTAATGCGTCGCGCTGAAAAATTGACGCTATTTATGCTTTAGATTTCAAGTGATTGATGGAGTAGTTAAGAGCATTCGGTTTGACCTCAGCAGTTATTAGATATTGGAGTACTTGTATGGTTAAATATCAAGACCCCACTATGATGCCGACAAAAAGCGAAGTATTTGAATATTGGAAGGAACGAATCTTATACAAAAATCATTACTCTACCTAAAAGGGACTTTCAAAGAATTAATTTGAATCATCTGGTAAATTTTTCGATTTTTTCTGCTTGAGAATCGCTTCACGTTGAAAATTAATGGCTTCAGGTGACAAATTACATAGTGCTTGCAAGGTTATTTTACCTTCAGTATGTAAGACTTCTAATAAACTTGATGCTGACTCTAAAATTTGCTTGCCAGTTCTTATTTGAAGACTCAACTTATCTTCAATTGCATCGAAAATAACGATAAGTGATATCTTTTGCCAAATTTTTTGACTTGAAGCTACTACCTTCAAGGAAGTGACAATTTTTCCTTCTTCTGGAACATGAAGTGCTAAATTGGAAGCCTGAATATTTTTTTGGATTTCCTCAAGCGGTAACGAAGAAATATCAATCGTGTTATTAAGAGTTATAAAGTTTGCAATATCAGGTAAATTTATTGTTGTTTCATTTAAGGATTCAAATTGAAAGGTTAGCTTGTTATTCAAAGGATCGTTAATAGCATAAAGCTGTACAGGATATGGAGGCTGTGGTACAGACCCTTTTTCATAAAAGGAACGTCCTTCAGGAGTAACTGTTAGTGGCGAAGTTGCTGATAGAGTTTGTAATGAGCGAAGATTTGCTGTCGTACTGCGGATAAATACAGAATCAAGCCCAAGTACAGAGGCTAATTCGTCTTCTGTTGGGGGAGGTTGAAATTCAATTGCGGCGCGAATAATAAATTCTTCTAGTACGTTAAATTGACGGGGTTCTTTGATGTTTACTTCTACAGGAGTTTGATGCAAACTATAACGAAATTGACGTGCTGCAAAAACTGATAAATTAGGACTTTGTGCTTCAATTTCCTTGACCAAATTTTTCAGATTATCATCAATTGGCTTAGCATTAGCAGCAAGAGACATCAATCAAACCTCTATGGATTTCATGAACTTGTGTAATTAATTCTATGGGATTACTTATTTTGCTTGACAAATTCAGGCTACATCATTAAAACTAAGTTGAGATATTTGATTGTAAACTTCTCCATTTTTTTCAGGGTGGATATTTGGTAGGCGATCGCTATTCATTATATTGCAATACAGTTCAGTTCAGGCTAAAAATTCAAACTGGTGTAGGTGTAGGTTGGGTTTCGTTTCTCAACCCAACATTCTTAAGACTTTGTTGGGTTGAGCGACAGCGAAACCCAACCTACTTTTCTGCTTAACACCAAGCGTATTGCATTATATTATCTAAAATTTTGTCTATCATATTTTTCCGATTATCATCAATAGATTGAGCAGAAATCGTCAGCTATTTCTGAAGCGCCTGCTGAAAAGTTTTGATGGCATCAACATGATTTACCATATTAATGCAGCGTAACAATAAATCTAGATCGATTCCTTTCACTTCTTCACTACTGGAAACTTTTTCATAGTGAAATGTGTTGCCTTCTTGACGCAGATGATAAACTTCTAAAACGCCATCTTCCCAAAACCATACTTCAGGAATCTTAAGCCGCTTGTATGCCTCTAGTTTGTTGATACCGCCACTGGTAAACACCACTTCTATTGCTAAATCGGGACGCACTCGACCAGGGGCTAGTTTATAGGATTCATCTGCCTCTCGTTTGACAGCACCCGCTTCACTTTCTAAAGTCATTGAACCAGTTGGCGTAAAGTCGAACCCTGCCAGAAGCAGGTAAAGTTCTAACAATGCACCGAGTCTTTCTTTAACGATTTGATGTGGTTCTCCAGGTATTCTTCGGATCTCTAAAATACCATCCAGGAAAGACAGGCGATATCCTGGACGGTCTAATAATTGCTCAACAGCTTTGAATTCTCTCCAAGTTAGTCCCTCAAATAGAAGGGGTGACTCTTTTGTGAATGTGGGGATGGCTGTTGTAGTCATAAAAGTCTCCAGTCTGTTTCTAAATGAGAAATAATCAGCTTTGGAGGTCAGTTTGTTAATTTTAAATTTTTTGTTGCATTTTCGGAGAAATAAATCTTTTTTTGTTTCTCCATAACGGATGTAGTTGTCAAATACTCGTTGCAAGCATCTATTTATGCTTTCAACATGCCTTGGCGACGATTAGCCCACCAAGCAAATCCAGCACCAGTCACAAACATTAGCAGACCATAAATTGCCCCAGGAATGGCCATTGTGGGAGTATTTAGCAATGTAGGCGTAGAAGCGATCGCAATTGCTAGAGTCCCATTTTGAATTCCTACTTCTATTGTAATTGCTGTAACACGTTTTTCTCCTAATCGGGCTAAGGTAGCGATCGCAAAACCTAAAGCCATTGCAACCACATTCAAAACCAGAGTTGCCCAACCGACATCTATTACATAAGAAATAAAATTATTCCGTTCTCGCAGCAGCACTCCAGTAATTACCACCGCCAGGAAAAATAAAGACAGCCACTTCACAGGTTTATCAGCCTTATCTGCTAGTTTGGATACATACCGCTTGGCTATCATCCCAATTGCTATAGGTAGAAGTGTAATCACCGCAATCTGCAAAACAGTACTTAAGAAAGGTAGCTGTAGGGTTGTTCCTTGCCCTAAAAATGTCTGCATTGACAAATTGATTACCAAAGGAATCGTAAAAACCGTAATAAAGCTACTAATAGCTGTTAACGTCACAGAAAGAGCAACATCGCCCCCAGCCAAAAACGTAATCATATTAGAGGTAGCACCACCGGGACAGGCTGCTAAAATCATCACACCTACTGCTAATTGTGGGTCAAGGGGAAACACTGATGCAATGCCAAAGCCCACAATGGGTAACACGATTAGCTGGGCCGCTAAGCCAATCACCACCGCTTTTGGATAGATTACAACTCGCTTGAAATCCTCTAGGGTCAAGGTTAGTCCCATGCCTAACATGATAATAAATAGAGCCAGGGGCAGAAAAACAGCCGTCAGAAAATTTGCTTCCATCCTGAAACTGCGTTGGTAACAATAAAAGTGCCTCTGGATTGTACCGTGTTTAGGATAAAGTCGAGTTTAGCTGAAGCGAGAAACATCAACGAAACCTTCGTGCAGACTAACAATATTTGAAACTTCAGAATACATGCTTCCAATTTTCCCTGGTTGATGGGTAAATAAATCATGACAACCGACAATTATCAGCAATTCTTGAGCGCGAGAAAAGGCAACATTTACCCGTTCTGGTTTCTTCGCAAATCCCACATCTCCTTTATTATTGTTACGAACCATACTCACAATTACAACAGGTCTTTCCATTCCTTGAAATCTGTCTACAGTACCAGTACGAATTTCTAGAGAAGGGAAAAGTTCAGATTGCAGACGTTCATCAATTTTTCTGAGTTGAGCGCCATAAAATGTAATCACGGCAATTTCTTTTTTTGGTTCACCATTAGCAACTCTAGAAGCCCAAGTCTTCTCAAATTGCTGACACAGACGCTCAATTACATCAATCTCTGGAGTATTAAAATAAGAAGTTCCGTTACGTTGCTCTAAAAAGTTCTTTTCTATAGGCGTTTTTACCCATAAAATATGGTGAGATTGTTGGATGATTTCACCTGCTAAATTATGTGCGCGTTTTGTATCAGGTTCCAAAATACCAGATTCTAGTTTCCCATCGTAAAACTGATTGATTGCACCCATAATATAGGGATGCATTCGATATTGCGTAGTTAACATTTGTTTGATGCTTTCATCGGCAGATTCAAACTGACTTTTAAACAGCGATTCTTCTAAGAATTGTAGTTCATCTCGTGTATTGCCAATTGTTTGGGCAACTTCTTCTAAAGTGCTAGTATCGAGCATGGGTGGTAGTTGTCGATGGTCGCCTACCATGACTAACTTTTTACCTTTCAAGGCTGGAATTAGTAATTCTGGTGGAGTACATTTACTAACTTCGTCAATGATGACGACATCAAAAGATTTAAATTCTTCAGAAAAACCTCTATTTGCAGCTTGAACGCAGGTGATCCCGACGACGTTGGCATTATCTAAATATATACGCCTTAAATCGTCGCGTAGGCGTAGCCCACCGCAGGCATCGCCTTCCATTGGCGTTCTTAATTTTTCTATCCAATCTTCCACAAAATTGTGATATTTGTTGAGATACGCTTCTTCTTTATGGAGTTGTTGTTGCCAAGATTCAAACTGAATATTTAAACTCTGTAAAAATTCTATATCAAACAAATTACCGCTAGAATTTTCTGGCTTAAATTTATCAGGTATAGTTTGCCATTCTGCTGACCACCAGTTTCTTTGTACAATTAAATTTTCTGATGGCTGTGGTTGTAATTGTTGTTCTAATTCCTGGAGATTAGTTTGCAATTTTTGAAGCTGCTGTAGAGAAGTTTCAGTTTCTTCTTTGAGTTTTGCTAAATGTTCATGTAAAGAAGTTTTGATTACCTCCAGCACAGCAAAAGGTTCTATTAATGAAATCAACGTTTCAAGCTGACTGATGGAATTTACCCAAGAATGCACTTGCTTTGCAAATTCTTGGGGTTGTTCCCAAATCTTTGATTGTGTTGTGAGATATTGCTCAGCTAAAATGCGTAATTGATTAGGTATATTTGGCTGCTGAATAAGCTCTTGCAAGATATTAATAACTTGTCCCAGCTGTAAATTAGCATCTTGCTGCGCTTTTTCTAGCCGATATTGAGTAGCAGATATTTGCTGTTGGCTAATTTCATTTTTTTGCAGTTCATTTAATTGTTGGTGTAGATTATGCAGCTGTTGTTCAGCTTCAGTTTTGACTTTTAAAACGCATTGACGCGCATTTGCCAGGATAGTATCTAGCAATTCTTGTGTAATTCGGGTGAGAGTAGAGTCGATGTTATTCCATTCCCATGATGCACCATAGGTTTTTTGCATTCTAACTAAGAAAAATTGCGTATTTTCAACCAATAACTTTCGCTGTTTTGGGTTGAGCAATTGATAGTTATTAAACTGTTGATAAGTCTCTTGCCATTGAATGCGATCGCTTTGTGATAGCACCATTGGAACTTGAGTAAAATTTTGTTGTAAAAAATAACTAAAATTATGCTGTTTGCCTCGGCGATCAGTAAAATTACCATCTATTTCATAAGCGATCGCTTTTTCTAACAAGTCCCATTCTGGTAGGTTAATTTTATAGTTTTTTGGTACTATAGATAATTTTAATGTATTAGCAAACATCAACAAACCTAGTGGTAGGTCTACCAAATTATCTGTTAATGGTAAACCTGATTGCTGACAATCTTTCAAAGTTTGATAGAGATGAGAATGTGCTGTAGATTTCCATTCTTTCACTGCTGAAATAATATAATCAATTTCTCTTTGACGGTTTTGCCATATCTGGATTGTTTGCTGTAGGTTTTGCTGCTTGGTAAGAAATTTTTGATAATCTGCTTGTAACTGATTTAACGAGTCAAAATTCTGTTTAACAGTCTGCACTAACGCTGCAACTGCTGACATGCTTTCACTAGCCTTTTGAGCAGAATTTAAAGCAGTTTTAAATTCCAAAATTTCCGTTGCTATAGTTTCACGCAACCAAACCGCTAAGCCAAAAGCACCAAGCCGTGGACGCACAAAGCCAAGTTCATCAGTATATTTGATAGATTTACGAATATTTAATAAAAATTCTTCGACTGAACTATTACCTTCTGCATATGGCTTAATAAGTGGTAAAAAATTTGTAATTTCTGGAGATTCCCAGTTGACATTTGAAGTAGTATTTAGTAATTTATTAAAGCCACAAATTAAAGATTCAACTTCATTTTGCGCTGCTAAGGAAGTGTTGTAAAAATTTTCTTGGCTTTTAAAATCTTCTTCTATTTTTAACTTATTTTTATGGAATTTGCTTTGTTGTTTATCAAATTCTTTTTCTACTTCCAAGTAGGCTGTAAATCTTGTCGATGATAATAGTAATTGACCAAATATTTGAATATTTGTGATTCGTTGATTGAGATTATTTTCACAGTCATTTGCAGTATTTTCTAGCCATCTATCAATCACTTGATCTTCCAAAAATGGCTGTCCTTCCTCTCCAACTTTTTCGGCTTTTCCCTTGCGTACAGCCCTAATTACTGGGTTGTGAACTAATCGACTCAAGGCGTTATCTACTGCTAAATTAGCTTGAGAAGCGATTAAAGTACGTCCACCACGAAGGGCTATTTGATAGCAAATTTCGGCGATGACGGTAGTTTTACCAGTACCTGGTGGCCCTTGAATCAAAACAAGATCCTTGGCAGCAAGTACCTTTTCTACTGCTGCTTTTTGTCCGGGATTAGCAGCAGATAATAATAAATCTTGTGCTTGAAGTTCAATAGTTGTTTTGATTTTTCTAGCCTGGGAAGCATCAAATAAAAAGTTACCCAAATATTGATTCTGAGTATAACCATTATTCAAATCGTCTAAGGCTTTTTTCTTACGCTGAATCTGCTGAATATCACCAACTGCTTCAAAACACAAAAATCCAGTAGTGGGTAACTTATAACGCTCTGTTGTGATATATTCAGCTAAGTCACGTTCTAATCTGACACTGATAATGCAACGGTTGGGATCGACTTCTTCAATAGTCCCTAGTTGACGGCCGCTCAGCCAATTTTTTCCAATGGGAGCAGTTTCAAAAAGTTTTAAATCTTCGTTTTTTGCTTGTCTTGCTCGTTCCCAAAAGTTTTCTAGTTCGAGGGTATTTTGATAAAAGCCGTCAAGAGTAGCTGAGTTTACATCAATTTCAAAATTAATCCGCCTTTTTAAATTATAGTTATGACTTACATAACGCACGCAAAATTGACGTGCTTTAGCAATTTTTTCCTCAATTTGTAAAAATGCTTTCCAAGCTTTCAACTGATCTTCTGTAGGCACATAATCGCCACAAACTGGTGTGGCTTTGATACGTGTTAATGTGGCCGATGGGATATCGAGATGATGCTGATGATTGGGCAACAAACGCAAGCGACAAGCTACAGAATAGCTATCACCATTTCCCCGTGAGAGTTGTAATAGCTGAGCCGAAAGTATTTTTAAACCGTCGCGTCCATCTTTTTGTACAGCGACTGTAAATCCTAATGTTTTTCTTAGCTTTTCAAGTCTTGGTGGTAATTGAAATTCATCGGAGTCTGTTGCTATTGTTAAATCCCAAATTTCTTCTCCTGCGTCTTTGCCTGTACCTTTGCGACGTACATAAAACAGACAAGGCTTTTTACCGACGCATTCAAACATTAACTCATTGGCGTGTTCGCGTCGTTGCCGAAATTCAGGATATGCTTGCAGGGCGCTTTCTCCTTCAAGATTGCGGATTAATCTATCAATTGTTGAACCTACAAACGTATAACTCCAATCTTCAGAAGATGTTTTAGTTTTTGAGGATTTTGCTATTAGTTTATTTACCGCTACACGAATACGTTCTGCCTCGGATTCTGATATTGAACTTGTATGGCTTTTAACTGCGATGTTGAGTTTTTCGCAAATTGCTAATAGCTTTTTACTATCCAAATTCAATTCTTTTGATAATTCGTAGATTCTGAGTTTTACTTTGTTCATCCACTACTGCCTTTGCACACAAAAGTTTTATATTTTATAACTTCTGAAAATCCTGATTCAATATAATTATATTTATTGTAAGTGTTGGTGCTAATCTAGTGGAGCATTAGCCGAATTTTCTTGAACCTTGAACGTATCTAAAAACCCTATACAGGCATTTAGAGGACATGACTCACTGAAACAGAATCGCTTACATCCAAGAGGATTCTGATACCACAGCGATAATATAACCAACGGAATTCCTAACAATGAACTCAATATTATTGCTGCGATCGCCTTTCTAAATTTGCTCATCTCAGGAACTTATAAAGAATAAATTAATCAATCAAAAAAACTCGATAGGCTACATCAAAGTTTGTACTGCTGATAAATTTGACTAGCGGCACGATGCAGTAAAGAGTGTCGCCAAACGAGAGATTTCATATCATCAGCATAACCGCCACCAATGACGCAAGCGACAGGATAACCACCACTCATACAAGTACTTAAAACCTGCATTTCTCGACGGAAAATGCCAGCATCTGTTAAAGCTAATTTTCCCAAGCGATCGCCTATATGAGGATCTACACCTGCATCATAAAATACTATATCTGGCTTGACTTTAGCTAATAAATCTGGTAGGTAAGTCGCCAATGTTTGCAAGTAAGTATCATCTTCCATTCCCACTGCTAAAGGAACATCCAAATCGCTGTTTTGTTTAGTGCCAGGGAAATTGACTTCGCAGTGCATAGAGAAGGTAAAAACACTCTCATCATCTTGAAAGATAAAAGCGGTGCCGTCTCCTTGATGAACGTCCAAATCTACGATGAGGATTTTTTGCACGAGTCCGAGTTTTTGTAAAACGCGACAGGCGATCGCTAAATCGTTGAAAATACAAAAACCAGATCCATAACTGGGAAAAGCATGATGAGTCCCACCAGCCGTATTACAAGCTAAACCCTGACTCAGTGCCAGCTTAGCAGTCAGTATTGTACCACCAACCGCTACACAGGTACGATTTGCCAGCGCTGGACTCCAAGGTAAGCCAATGCGACGCTGTGCTTTGGGTTCTAGAGTTCCTTCACAATAAGCTTGAACGTAGTTTGGGGTGTGAACCAACTCTATCAACTCTGTGGGCGGATGTTCAGGCGTATGAAATTGTTCTTGATTTGCTACACCATCAGTTAATAGCAATTCGTAGAGTTGCCGGAATTTTGACATCGGGAAGCGATGCCCTTCAGGCAATGGCGCAACATAATCTCGGTGGTAAATAATTGGCAAGTCCATGTTATTAATTTTGCACCAGACTATGGCTCAAAATACATCTAGAGATTGTCTGGTAATCATTCATCAGATTGTTTTTAGATCACAAAATTCATGCCAAAGTGTTTTAAATGCAACCAAACAGCACTTATTCAGCACTTATGAAAATTGCCTGTCAACAGGATAACAGCAATGGAGAGAATCCTAATTAGGACTGACAAATAACAAAACATCCAACTATTGATTGTGGGGCAGGCTTTCCGGCTCATCCCCCAAGTAGTAGTAATTTATTTTTTGAACAGCCCTGACAGTGTTAGCCTAGCGGCAGGTTAGTCCAGCATGAAGCAAAATAATCTAAAATTGGCATGGTTAAATTTAACCATAATTACAACAAAACTGTTAATTACTTTTATCTCAAACTAAAAATTGAAACTTGTGATGATGCAATGGATTATGCCGATCGCCTTTATTCTAGCTGGGTTACTGGCTGGAATAATTGCTGAAAAAATTATCTTCAAAAAACTCGAAATATTCGTTAATAAGAAACGTATTGCTGGGGGTAGTATTATATTTCACGCCCTGCACCGCATGACCTTTATTTGGTTTGTGATTGGCGGTTTTTTTTGGGCAGTTCTCAGTTCTCCCCTCAGACCAGATATTGTCACTGTACTGCAAAAAATTCTGACTGTCGCATTTCTGTATTCAGTGACCTTAGTCTTAGCCAGATTGACTGCTGGTTTTGTTAATTTATTTATTCAAAGAGCAGAAGGAGTTCCCACTTCACTCGTTTCTAATCTTGCTAAGGCTACTGTTTTACTTTTGGGAACATTAATCTTATTACAAACTGTCGGTGTTGAAATTACGCCAATAGTCACAACTTTAGGTATTGGTGGTCTAGCAGTTGGTTTGGCGCTTCAAGACACCCTAGCAAATTTATTTTCTGGTTTTTACTTAATTATTTCTAAGCAAGTCAGAACCGGAGACTATGTAAAATTAGACGCTGGACAGGAAGGATACGTTACAGACATCACATGGCGCAATACGACAATCAAAGAAATTTCCAATAACGTAGTAATTGTACCAAATTCTAAGTTAGCATCGGCAATTTTCACCAACTATCATTTACCCGCCAAGGAAATAACTTTAACGATGAATGTTGGTGTTAGTTATGATAGTGACTTAGAACAAGTTGAAAAAGTGACTGTGGAAGTTGCTAAGGAAGTTATGCAAGAAATTGCACCGAAATTAATTGCCAATGAACCATATATTAGATTTCATACTTTTGGAGATTTTAGTATAGATTTCACACTTTATATGCGAGTCAGTGAATTTTTTGACCAGCGGATTGGAAAACATATATTTATTAAAAAATTGCACAAACGCTATCAGGAAGCAGGAATTACAATTCCCTTTCCCATCAAAGAAATTTATGTCCAACATAATATTAATAATTCCGCTTTAAATTCAGATTAACTGTTGCAAACACAGGTATTTTGTAGCGAAGGAAGAAACACAGGTAATACCAATTCAAAATTATCTCTTGGAAAGTTCTGTTCGCCGGAAGCCGGCGCTCAGACTTTCCGCAAAATTTAAAATCTCAAATTGGTATGAGAATTAAATTGCAAATGCTCGCTTTTCTAATGGTAATTGAAAGCGATCGCCTGGTGTTGGCTCAATCACCCGTGTTGAAAGATTGTTTTTCTCTAATAGCGAACGAAATTCCCCAGCACTTCCTTTAGTCTGAATTAATTTCATTAGCAATCCCTCAAATATTACGTCACCACCAGCTGCTGTGGGTAATATTACTTGAGGTTGTAGCGATTTTACTACATCTAAAGCACTATTTTTTCCTTTAATAATCGGCCCAAGCAAAGGTAATGTCATGTCAATAAACGGTGTAACTACTACATCTATAGGTGCAGCTTGCTTCACTTCTGGAGAATGATAACCGTGAGGCTCATAGTATAAACTTAAACCGCTTTCCAATTCTTTGAGAAGATAACTATTTTCTACCAAAGTGGGGCCAATGGGCGAACCAGGAAAAGCCTTGATTTCAATTTGATTATCTAAAGTGAAAGTTTCACCATGAGAGAGAGTGGTTACTTGGGTGTAACCTAGTTGCTGTACTACCTTGGCTGCATTGGGAGAAGCTACAACCTTGATATTGTGGTCTAGCACTTTGAGCGTTGGTGGATGAGTATGGTCTTCTAAACCTTGAGATAGCAGAATTAAATCAATGTTCTCAGGTATTGGGCGATTTTGCGATCGCCACCCTTTAAATAACCAATCCAAATTACTGAAAATTAACGAATCAACTAGCCAAGGGTCGATTAGTATCCGTTTCTGGCCAATTTCCAGCAGCCAAGTATTGCTGTCGAACCAAGTTAAGAACATAAAATTTTGTAAAGATAACGCCTATCTTCATTATCAATGGTGTCAGCTTTCTTGCAGCCACTTCCGATAAGCCATGTCATGTCCGCTTAAAGTTTCATGAACCACAAATTTCTTTCTTTGCGCCTCTGCGCCTTTGCCTGAGATAAAAAAGAAATAGTTCATTTACCTGAAAATAGCTGTAATGTCCGATCTTGGTTTCACTCATATTGCACTTGCAGTTAGCGATGTCGATGCAAGTATCGCATTTTATACAAAATATGCCCAAATGACTGTCGTACATCGTCGCACTGATGAAGCGATTCAATCAGATGTTGCTTGGATTAGCGACCTTACCAGACCTTTTGTAATTGTCCTAATTCAATCAGCTAAAGTAGAAGGCTTACTGTTACCACAATCCCATCTTGGAGTAGCTTATCAAAATCGGGAGGAAGTCGATCGCCTGTGCAATGAAGCACGCACAGAGGGAGTACTGTTGAATGGGCCAAATGACTTCGGCCCTCCAGTTGGTTACTGGGCTTATCTTCGAGACCCAGATGGCCATACACTGGAAATTTCTTACGGTCAGCAAGTTAATTTTACAGTTAGAGACGCGATTAATCGCGTCTCTTAATTAAATGGTATTATCTATTACCTGGAGTACGTCCACCTTCATCGTTACTACCACCGTGAGGGCGGGAATTGCCAGGGTCACAGCCCTCAGCACCATTACCAATACCTTGATTGCAATGTCGACGTTCTCTGTCAGGTTTCGTTGAAGTTTCAGTAGTTTCCTCAACTGCAACTTCCTGTTGTTGTTGTCCAACAACGTACTGTGAGGAAATATTTGATACCTGTCCACTGCTAGAAAGTGCTTGATATAGCAAAGCAGAGACTTCAGACCTAGTTGCTACCCGTTCAGCATTCAGCAAATTCACGTTGGGATAGTTGACGACTATACCGCGTTGTGTAAGTGCAGCAATCAGACTGCGATGTTCACTACTTATATTAGTTGCATCACTGTAAACAGATAAAATCGTATCCGTAGAACCACTGCTTTGATAATTTAATCCTTGTGCTAAGGCTACCAGGATATCTAGGCGAGAAAGGCTTTGAGTGGGGTTGAAATCCTTACCAATAACAGCGTTTAAAAAGCCCATTTGGTAAACATCTCTGATGGCATTGTAAGCCCAGTATCGAGTTGAGACATCCTTAAAAGCTATAGCTTGGCGAATTTTGCCCTTTGTAAAGGCTTTTCGTACCATTGCGGCAAATTGGGCACGAGTTACCGGTGCATCTGGGCGGAAAGTTCCATCGGGAAAACCTTCAAGAATTTCCATTGCTGCCAATTCGGCAATAAAATTTTTAGCCCAGTGGTTTGTGGAAACATCAGAAAATCCAACTTGGAGGTTGCGAGATACCCCAACTTCGCGATAATTCATTAGCAGTTGGCTGACATCGTAGCTAGAGTTATCGCTGACTTCAGTCACCTGCACCAAACTACCCGGAGTAGCTTGCAAAGCCCGTGCCAAGTCGGAACTAAAGATACTAAAGGACGCCTGGCGGACTAAAGCGAATTCACCTTGGGTGAAAGATACAGGGTAAACACTGTTTGTTTTTACTGTTGAGAAACCTTCTACTTGGAATTGATTAGCTTGGAACGTTTGGGAACCGCTGAGGAAAGTCACCTTTTGATTGCTGACTTGGGTGAAGTAGTCGTAAGTGGTAGTATTTGCATCAATAGCGCCGTCTTGGTCAGCATCAATACCATAAACAGTGCGAATAACTCGATATTCTCTTGGTTTAGCCGGCAAAATCAGGTTAACTGCGGAGTTTGCTGATAAACATTCAAATTCGCTGTAGCCAATGAAGCGGTTTTGTAAATCGTATAATCGCACAACAATGCGATCGCTAGATTTTAATCCTTTAACAAATTTTGCTTTTTGCTTAATCTTATACTTGTAATCACCCAAGAATCGCTCTTTTAAAAAGTTATTGTTCTGTTTGCTCTTAACAGAAATACGGGCAATTACTTCTGACAAATTACCAGATGGTTCCCAAATTGCCAGACTAAAACCTGTTTTTTGTCCCTTGACTGAAACACTACTAGTATTTACTTGAGTACGGCTTTCTGTGGTTACAGTTTGTCGTTGGATAGTAGTAGTACTACTCCTTGTTTCTAGTTCATTATCGGCTAAAATTTGTTGCTCAGTGGAATTATCAGGTATTTGGGCGACGATGGTAGAAAACCCTGAAGCTGCGTAAGCAGAAACTATTGGCGAAAACATTGCCACAGAAGTTGCAGCAAGAACGAATTTGCTCAAATGACCAAAGTAACTTTGATTTGTGTTTTTCATTTCCCACTACCATTCGTCTAAAAAGTCAAAGGGGTATTTGGTATCCCTAACTTATTAATCCCTTGGGGTAGATGAAACTAACATCTCAATTATTTATATAGGCAAGAGGCAATAGCAAAAAAAGGTTTTTGAGTTGTACCTAGCTTTACAAAAATCAAATATTAGGATTCTTATTCAATTGCGTAAAAAAAAATTCCGTACACTTCAATTTTCTATAACCCTACCCTCTTAACTATTGCCTCTTGCCTCTTGTCTATTCCTATTGCCTGCAAATTCTATGGCCAGATGCAAGATGTGACGCCAGAGAACATTAATATATTTAAGAGTAGTTTATAAATCTTTATAATGACTGGAACTACACAGCAGCCTACAACAAGTACCACCTTAGAAAAATTCTTTTGGACTTGGCAGGGCTATAAAATTCAGTATACCGTCATGGGTACAGGACGCCCTCTGATATTGGTTCATGGCTTTGGTGCTTCCATTGGCCATTGGCGGAAAAATATCCCAGTTTTAGCCAATGCTGGCTACCAAGTTTTTGCTTTGGATCTTTTGGGTTTTGGTGGTTCCGATAAAGCACCCATTGATTACAGCGTGGAAGTGTGGGTGGAACTGCTGAAAGATTTTTGCACAGCACACATCCACGAACCGGCTGTGTTTATTGGCAACTCCATCGGCGCACTTTTGAGTTTGATTGTACTGGTAGAACATCCAGAAATTGCTGCTGGCGGTGTTTTAATTAACTCTGCGGGTGGTTTGAGTCATCGTCCCCACGAATTGAACCCGCCGCTACGGATTGTAATGGCAGCTTTTAATCAGGTTGTGCGATCGCCAATTACAGGCAAATTTGTTTACAATCGCATCCGCCAAAAAGCCCAAATTCGCCGTACTCTATACCAAGTTTACCGCGATCGCCAAGCTGTCACCGATGAATTAGTCGATTTACTTTATACTCCCTCTTGCGATCCAGGAGCGCAACAAGTTTTCGCCTCGATTCTCACTGCGCCTCCCGGCCCGAGTCCAGAGGAACTATTGCCCAAAGTAGAACGTCCTCTATTGGTAATTTGGGGTGCTGACGATCCCTGGACACCAATTACTGGGGCAAAGATTTACGAAAAGGCGCGTGAGAATGGCAAAGACATCAAAATAGTTCCCATTCCCAATGCCGGTCATTGTCCCCACGATGAAGTTCCAGACGTTGTTAATGCCCACATTGCCCACTGGTTAGGGCAAATTTGACAATTTCGCGCATAGACCAGCCACTACCCAACTTTCCCAAAGTTGAAGTAGCTGGCATTACCAAAATAAGGGCATCAGTTTGTGTTTATGCGCTTTGGGGCGAGTAGAGTCGAAATTCGGTTAACAATCTGGGTGAGTCACTCTTAATTTTGAATTGCACCTTGACAAAATCAAACTCATGTGGTGGATATAATGGAGCTTGATGTGCGTAATGGAGATAAAGGGGTAATTCCCTTGAGTCACCATCCAGATTTTTCCAAACAAGGTTATCAACTGATCAGCGAACTAGGACGCAACAGAGAAGGCGGACGCGTTACTTACCTAGCGAATGTCCTCAATTGCGATCGCCAAGTAGTAATTAAAGAGTTTCGTTTCGCTAGTGCGATGGCTGATTGGTCGGGTGTAAAAGCCTATGAACGCGAAATTGAAATATTGCAACAACTGAATCATTCTCGCATTCCTCGCTATATAGATTCGTTTGAAAAGCCAGGGTTTTTTTATATGGTTCAAGAATATAAAAATGCCCCATCATTAGGTTCAAAACATAGCTTTCAGCCCGAACAAATTAAGCAAATTGCTCTATCAATCTTAGAAATTTTGGTTTATCTGCAAAAGCAAATTCCACCAATTATCCATCGGGATATCAAACCAGAGAATATTTTGATTGATGAGCAACTAAATGCTTACTTAGTTGATTTTGGTTTGGCTAGGATACAGGGAGCAAAAATAGCTCTTAGCAGCTTTGTAACCGGAACACCAGGCTTCATGCCACCAGAGGAACAGTTTGGTCGTTCTCTGACAGAAGCTTCTGACTTATATAGTTTAGGAGCAACATTAATTTGCTTACTTACTAATACCCGTTCTGTTGATATTGGTAAGTTAATTGATGATAATTATCGCTTTAATTTTCACAAATTGGTTCCTCAAATTAGCCCGCGTTTTGAGTCGTGGTTAATGAAAATGGTGGAACGCAATCGCAAACGCCGTTATGCCAATGCGACTGTTGCTTTGGAAACACTCAAGCCAATTGAAGTTGTTGGTAGTGGTACTGGGATAGAAAATTTAATCAGGACAATTAAACCTCTAAAACGAGCTAGTGTATTGGGAATAGCCACTGTAATGACTTTGGGTGCTTTGGCAGCAACTTTGATGAGTTGTCAACCTGGTGTTACAGTCAGACAATTGTTAGAAAGCCAAGAATGTCAGGATTTTGACCCGGATTTCTCACAAACTCAGAAAAAACCGGAGCGTAAAACTGATAAAATGTA